>JAICMT010000221.1 GCA_025929125.1 Acidobacteriaceae bacterium
AGTACAGCCATGATGAAAGCCTCCAAAAAGAAACTGAGAAGTTCGTATCTCCGCAAGATGCACGCTGAGAGATTGCCGTTGCCGGATACTCTGGCGATGAAGTCGCCGCCGGTCCAGCGATGGGATGTTTCGAGCCCTGAAGCCAAGTATGCGAAGCCTGCGGTTGTGCGTCAAGCGGAAGCATCCACGCGAGTTGCCGATGGCTCCGAACTGGGCGGAGTACCCGCCTCGAATTGGGAGCACAATATCTCATGACCCGCATGCTTGCCCGCGTGCTTCGCCAAGGGATGGCGCCCGTCCTGCTTGCAGTTATGCTCGCAGCGCTGCTGCCGCGCCTCTCACCGGCCCAGACCGCTGCCGTTCCTGCCGGTGCCGCTGGAGCACCCATAGAGCCCGCACCCGAGGACCCGGCCATCGTCGCGGCACTCGCCAGAATCACGCCGGAGCAGGTACATGCAGATATAGAAAAGCTGGTCAGCTTCCACAACCGCAGCACCATCTCCAGCATGGAAACAGGTCTGCCGCCGGGAACCGGCGTGCTAGCGGCAGCCGACTGGATTGCGTCGGAGTTTGAGCGCATCTCCGCCACCTGCGGCCATTGCCTCGAGGTGAAGCGCGACGACTTTGTGGAGCCGCCGCAGCCCGGACCCTCCGCACGCATTCTGAAGCCGACCCGAATCGTGAATGTGTACGCCGTGCTGCGCGGAGCCGGTGACCCTGAGCGGCGGCTGCTGGTCACGGGCCATTATGACTCGCGCAACACCGACGTGCTCAACACCCACGATCCCGCACCCGGAGCGAATGACGATGCCAGCGGAGTAGCCGTATCGCTGGAGTGCGCCCGCGCCCTGGCGACAAGCGGCATCCGGTTTCCCGCGACGCTCGTGTTCGCAGCCGTGGCGGGCGAAGAGCAGGGCCTGAACGGGAGCGCTCATCTGGCAAAGCTGGCGAAGCAGGAGGACTGGGAGCTCGAAGCCGTGCTGAACAACGACATCGTCGGTGGCGATACCACGCCCGGCGACACCCTGCAGGACAAATCCGCGGTGCGCGTGTTCTCCGAAGGTGTGCCGGCAGGAACCAGCGCGGCGCAGCTGCAACGGATCCAGACTGTGGGCGCGGAGAACGACTCGCCCTCGCGCGAACTGGCACGGGCAATCGCCGAGATTGCGGCCAGCTACTTCCCGCCACGGATGGAGCATGCGGGACCGGCGGCTCCGGGTCATGCGCGCAGCCATCTGGTGCGCGTGCTGCCGCCGTTTCATCCCGTGCTGATCTTCCGGCGCGACCGCTTCCTGCGCGGCGGCGACCACACCAGCTTCAGCGAGCAGGGCATCGCCGCGGTTCGCTTTACAGAATGGCGCGAAAACTTCAATCATCAGCACCAGAACGTGCGCGTCGCAGAGGGAACCAATCCCGACGGCAGCAAGGGCCAGGTCCAGTTCGGCGATCTGCCGCAATTCGTGGACAGCGGCTACGTTGCCAATGTGGCACGGTTGAATGCTGCGGCGCTGGCTTCCATGGGGCTCGCTCCGGGTGAGCCGGAGAACGTGCGCGTGCTGACCGCGGAGCTGGACAACAACACCCAGCTTGCGTGGGACCCGCCGAAAAACTTTCCGGCAGACGCGCACTACGAAGTCGTCTGGCGCGTCACAACGGCTGCGACATGGACCGATGCACTATCCGTTGGAACCAGAAATGCCGTGACGCTGCCGATCTCCAAGGACGACGTGATCTTCGGCGTCCGCAGCGTGGATGCAGCAGGACACCGCAGCCCGGCGGTGTATCCCTGGCCGTCGCGGGCTGGCCAGATACCTCGCGCTAGCTCTGCGCCAAGATGACCGCACCCGCGGTGTGGTGAAATGAGGGAGATGGCACGCCAAACCATGCCGATGGGCCTGCAGCCCTTCACCGGGATCACCCGCACGCTGGTGATCGCAAACGTCGCGGTGTTCTTTCTGCTGGCACTGCTGGAAGCGTTTACCCGCGGGCCCGCCGCATTGCTGGAGGGCTTCGTGCTGCTGCAGCCGGCGGCTGTGGCGCACGGCTTTCTATGGCAACTGGTCACCTATTGCTTCGTGCACTTCGGCATTTTCGAGATCGCGTTCTCCATGCTGACGCTGTGGATCTGCGGCGGCATGCTGGAGGCCGCCTACGGCACCCGCTGGGTGCGCGATCTCTACTTCGCCTCCGCGATCGGCGGGGGCATCGTGGCCTGCGTACTCTCGTATAGCCATGTGCTCAACCTGAATCCGGGCAACATCGGTCACGGATCCTGGGCCGCGCTGTTCGGCGTGCTGATCGCCATTGGCATGCGCATGGGCGACATGGAGTTTCTGTTCTTCTTCATCATTCCGCTAAAGGCGCGGATCATGGTGGCGATTTACATCCTGATCGCGGTGGCCATGCTGCTGAAGGACCGTGACACGTTCAACGCGGTGCTGCAGCTCTCAGGCGCGCTGGCCGGATACCTGTACGTCCGCTTTGCACCGCGTCGCGGTGTCGCCGGGAGCATGACCGAGCGGTACCTCGGCGTGCGCAATTGGTACTACCGCATGAAGCGGCGGCGGGCAGCGAAGAAGTTTGAGGTCTACATGGGCAAGCAGGGCCGCCAAGTGAAGTTCGATCAGGAAGGCCGCTACATCGATCCCGACGATCCGCGCCGCCGCGACCCGAACGACAAACGCTGGATGAACTGAACCGGAGCCCGGGCTACAAACAATTTTCGTCGTGTCCGGACAATCTTCCGGCTGCTCGACAATTTCTGACCTCGCGGAGGAACATCATGGTGAAAGCTGCACTAGCGTTGGTTTTTGTGGCACTGCTCTCGTCTCCGGCAAGCGCTCAGAAAGGCGCCAGCTACCCGGTCAAGGTTCACGTATCGGCCAGCCGCATCGGCTACGATTGCGCGGTCAGCAGGGGCAATACCGCCTGCGAGAGCGTCCAGCAGCTCACCGCTGTGGTGGATGGAGTCAAGTACGAACTTGAAAGCGAGACCATCCTGCCCAGAGGAGTGGTGGCACTCGGCGACTATCAGGCGAAGTTGTTGGAGGACGAACAGAAGCCCACGCACGAGTTCAAGCGAGCATATGAGCTGATGTTTCCTGACGGCAGCACGCGGAAGTTTCGCGTTATCGGCCAGACTGAGTGAGGCCGCCGCGCAGGACCGGCGCTATCGCCGGAAGAGGAACTGTGCTGGCCTTACACGCGTATTGCTGATAGGAGGAGTTCACGATGTCCAAGAGCGCACCGCCAAATCCCAAACCCACGTGGCTTGAATCCATCAGCTCTATGTCCGGCACCATCATTGTGGCGGTGTTCGTGCTGACCTTCGTGTTCAAGAACTTCCTCATCCCATCCCGGTCCATGGCAAGCACGCTGCTGGTAGGCGATCACGTTCTGGTCGATCGGGCGAGCTGGGCGCCTGCGGGCGAGTGGGGACACCTTCTGCCGTATCGCGCAATCGGCCGCGGCGAGCCCATCGTCTTCTACAAGCCCGTGCTCGAGCCGGATGGCGAGGAGCTCGTCATGGTGAAGCGGGTGGTCGGCGTACCCGGCGACAGGATTCATCTTCGGCAAGGCGTGCTCTATGTGAACGGCGTCGCACAGTCCGAGCCCTACGCCGCCAGGCCGAATGCGCTCGACTACCTTCCCTACCGCGATGACTTCCCAGCGATGGCGGGCGACACTGTGCCGGGAGTCACGGCGACATGGGCACTCGACCTGCCGAGCCACATTCAGGGCGACGACCTGGTGGTTCCGGCGGACAGTTACTTTGTCATGGGAGATAACCGCACCAACAGCCTGGATAGCCGCTACTGGGGCTTTGTTCCTGTGAAGAACGTGATCGGACGTCCGCTGTTCGTCTACTGGTCCATCGAGATTCCGGATCAGGACGAGATGAAGACGACCATGGCCCAGGATGCGCACTCCTGGGTCGACGAGGCCACCCACTTCTTCCAGAAGACACGCTGGCGCAGGACGCTGCACCCGGTGAAGTAGGCGTATCGTCTCGAGGACGCAAGCGGCAGCCTACACTTTCGGTCGCATTCCGGGCGGAAGCTCGGGGCCAAGCCGCTCGCGCAGGAACTGCAGAAACACCCGAACCTTCGGCGACGAATCCATGCGCGCGGAGTAGACCGCGCAGAGCTGCACCGGCTCCGGCTCCCACTCCGGCAGCAGACGCACCAGCCGG
>JAICMT010000415.1 GCA_025929125.1 Acidobacteriaceae bacterium
GGACGAAAGGCCGGCGAGAACCTCGTCGAGGGCCATGATCGCGGTGTCCACGTGCGAGCGCTCAAGAATGTAGGGAGGAAGGAACCGCAGCACTGTATCGCTGGTGCGATTGATGATGATGTGCCTTGCCATCATCTCCGCGGCTGCGCGTTTGGCCAGCTCGGCAGAATCAATCTCCATGCCGAGCATCAAGCCCATGCCGCGCACGTCTACGATGCAGTCATGCTTCGCGCGTAAGCCTTCAAGCTGTTGCTTGAAGTAGCCGCCCACATCGCGTATGTGCCCAAGCATACTTTTCTGCCGGAGGGTGTCGATCACGGCTATAGCGACCGCGCACGCTAGCGGTCCGCCGCCGAAGGTGGTGCCGTGCATACCGGGAGAAAATGCACTCGCCGCTTCGTCGGTGCAGAGCATTGCACCCATGGGCAACCCATTCGCGATGGGCTTAGCCAGCGTAATGATGTCGGGTTGAATTCCGTAATGCTGATAGGCGAACCATTGGCCAGTGCGTCCCATGCCAGACTGAATCTCATCCATGAGCAGTAAGGCTCCGGTGGAGTCACACAGCTCGCGAGCGGCTGCCATGAACTCCGGTGTGACCTGGCGAATCCCGCCCTCTCCCTGCAGAGCCTCTATACAGATACCGCAGACTTCCGTGGAGAACTTCGCGCGTAAGTCGGCAACATCATTAAAGCGGATGAACTCGACGCCGCCCATTACTGGCGCGAACGGCTCGCGGTACTTGTCCTTATGGGTCGTGGCCACCGCGCCCATGGTGCGACCGTGGAAGCTGTGGTCCATGGCCAGGAAAGTGGTGCCAATATTCCTGCCTTCCGCCCGCAGCAGACCGGCGTGAGCCCGAGCAAGCTTCAGCGCCGCCTCCCAGGCCTCCGTGCCGGAGTTGCAGAAGAACACGCGGTCCATCCCGCTGATCTCAGTGAGGCGCAAGGCCAGTTCGGCCGTGTGCTCATGGAAGAACAGGTTGGAGGTGTGCAGCAGCTTAGCAGCCTGGGTTGCGATCGCCTGCTCCACGACGGCGTTGCCATACCCCAATGCGGAGACGCCGATGCCGCTCAATAGATCCAGGTAATCGACGCCGTGCTCGTCGCGGAGATAGACGCCATGGCCCTCAACAAAGAGCACCGGGTTACGTTCATAGGTGTTCAGTAGCAGCTTGCTCTCGGCTGCCTGGATTGATCCTAGCTTCATGCGACCATTACCTCCGTTCCATCATTCACGCGCGTCGAGATTAGATCTGGCAGCAGATGCACCGATTCTGCGGGCAGCAGGCGTACACGCTTCACGCCGTGGGTCAATGCCTCACGGCAGGCGTTCAGCTTGGGTAACATCCCACCGGAGATAACCGCCTGACGTTCGAGCTCGGGAATCTGCTTGAGCGACAGCCAGCGCATTATGCTTCCATCTGCTCCTTTGACGCCGGGAACGTCGGTGAGGAACACCAGAGCGTCCGCCGCAGTGCAGATGGCGCAGGCCGAAGCCATTTCATCGGCGTTGATGTTGTAGTACTCGCCATCGAACCCGAGGGCAATGGAGGAGATAACCGGCACAGCGTGCATCTTCCAAATTGCCTCCAGCCAGAGCGGGTCGGTTGCGGCGATCTCACCGACAAACCCGAGATCGGGTACGGTCTTCTTTTTGCGCGCACGAAAGACGTTTCCGTCGCCTCCCGCAAGCCCCATGGCGGACTGGCCGTGCTGACGCAAAGCCGCAACCAGCGATTTATTCACGCGACCGGCCAACACCATCAGAGCTGCATCTCGAGTCTCCGCATCCGTCACCCGCAGACCGGC
Organism: Acidobacteriaceae bacterium; assembly: GCA_025929125.1. GTDB lineage: Bacteria > Acidobacteriota > Terriglobia > Terriglobales > Acidobacteriaceae > Edaphobacter. Next base: position 1,812 of record JAICMT010000415.1, read on the forward strand.
GACGAACTCGCTTTTCTTCCCCATCTGAGCCAGTGTTGCGGTCAGCTGTTTGCCGCCGCCATGCACCACGGCCACCTGGTTGCCGTCCTTCACCAGCTCCGCGATCGCCTTGCCGCAGGCATGCAGGAGAGCTTTGTCCTCGATGGAGGCGCCGCCGAGCTTCACCACGTATTTCACGTCAGGCCCTCCGCTTCGTTCCAGCCGCACATCACGTTCAGGTTCTGCACGGCCTGACCGGAGGCACCCTTGAGCAGGTTATCCAGGCAGGAGACCAGCACCAGGCGCTTTCCATCTTTAGCGAGCTCAAATCCGATGTCGCAGTAGTTCGTACGCACCACGTATTGAATCTGCGGCAGTTCAGGAGTCCGGCGGACCCGCACCAGGGGACTGGACGCATAGAAGCTGCGCAAATATTGCTCCACCTGCTCGGGTTCCATCCTGTCTGCCAGCCGCAAATAAATGGTCGATAAAATTCCGCGTGGAACGGGCAGCAGATGTGGCGTGAACTGAAGCTGCTCCGAGGTCAACCCAAGCTGCTCCAGCATCTCGCCCGAGTGGCGATGCCCGAAAACCGCGTACGCAGAAAGATTATCGGCGGCGTACATGAAGTGCGTCTTGGCGGTCGCGGCCTTGCCGGCACCACTGACTCCGGATTTCGAGTCACACACAATGCCGTGATCCAGGTCGACGATTCCAGCCCTGACCAGCGGCGCCAGAGCGAGGATGATAGATGTGGAA
>JAICMT010000365.1 GCA_025929125.1 Acidobacteriaceae bacterium
GACGCGAGCGCGAGCACGCCGAGCAGCCATGGGTTTGTGACTCGGGCGCATCCGAGCGACGTAATCTACTGGCTGGCCTGCCTCGGCGGTGCCTGCCTGTTGCTGCTCTGCGCGACCCACTAGGTTGACTCTGCTTTCTGGCGAGCATGCGCATCCGCAGGACTTTGCTCTGTGAAGCTGCGCGGGCTGCTGCTTCTTTACGCGAAGCTGGCGCGGGCTACGCTCTGGCGGAAGTCCTTGCCGTGGATCTCAACCGCAACGCACATCTCCTGAAGACGTGACAGCATGCGTTCGCCAATACGATCGCCGAGAGTTTCTTCGCGCATGGCGCGACGTGCCGCGGTTTCGCCCGAGCCCGCGGCTGCGATCAGGCCGGCGGAGTTCGCATAGTTGGTGGTGATGATGGTGGTTCGACGCTCGTTATAGCGGGAATTCAGGATCTGCGCGACCGTATCCCAGACCCAGTCGGTGGGCTTGGCCGCCCCAAGTTCATCCAGCACAAGCACCTCGGCCTGAAACACCGGCTTCAGAATGCCGAGTTCGGTGGCCGCAACCTCAGGGTTGTAGGTGTTCTGCACTTCCTTCAGCAGCTCGCGATAGTCGTAGAACAGGCCGACGACACCGCGTTTGACGATCAGCTCCTTCAGGATTCCGACGGCGAGGTGGGTCTTGCCCACGCCAATGTCGCCGGTGAGCAGAAGGCCCTTGCCATCGGTCTCGACCGGATAGCCTTCCACGAAGCGCTGGGCAACGAGGCGGCCGGCCTTGAGGCTCTTGTCGGCTCCTCGGTAGCCGGACTCGTAGTTGTCCAGCGTGCAATGCTCGTATCGCCTGGGAATCCGGGCGCGTTCGAGCATACGGGCGACTCGGCGCTGGACCCGGCACTCGCAGGACTTCGCTACCTGGCGGCCGTCTTCCTGCACGATGCGCAGGCCGGATCCGTCGCACAGATTGCAGACTTCCACCATCTCAGGCAATTCCGTTCTCCCCCGCGCTGCCCTCTAGTATCGCAGCCCGGGAGCGGAATGAATCGGATTGCCGGGTGTGGGAATCCAAGCTAAACTGAGGATACTGAGCCATTGTGCCGGTGCAGTTGATCCGCATCGGCTCTGTGGGCTTCCGCGACAGGCAGATCGATGTGACGGTGAAGAGCGGGCTTTGAGCCCGCCGGTGCTCCCGTCGCAAGCGAACCGCGAGCCGGCAGGCGACATCCGACGGAAAAGAGAGATTCAATGCCCAAAGAAGGAATTCATCCGAAGTACGACAATATCCATGTGAAGTGCGCCTGCGGAAACACCTTCGAGACGCGCTCCACCAACAAGGGCGACATCGTCGTGGAAATCTGCGCGAAGTGCCACCCGTTCTTTACCGGCAAGCAAAAGCTGGTGGATACAGCCGGACGCGTGGACCGCTTCCGCCGCAAGGTGGCTAATGCCGATGCGGCCAAAGCAGCAGCGGCCAAGGCTGCCAAGTAAAGCAAAACAGGCAATCCGCTGAAGGCCTCCGCCGGTGCGGGGGCCTTTCGCTTTCACCAGGATTTAAGCTGCATATGCCAATGAAGAAGCGGTACACCCTCGAGCAGAAGAAGTGGGACGCGCCCGTAGAGCACGCGATGCCTGCCCAGGCTCGCGTGCCTGCACGGATGACGGTGGACAAGGTGCGGATTGCGCCGGCAACCGTGCTAGCTCCCATGGCAGGCGTGACCGACACGGTGTTCCGGCGCTTCATCAAAAATGCAAGCCAGTTCACAGCAGGGGCGGACGGAGTCGACGTCGAAACGGAGCAGACCAACCAGCAGTCCGGCTGCGGGCTGATCATGACGGAGTTCACCTCCGCCGACGGCCTCTCGCGGATGCGCGAGAGCAAACGCAAGCGTTACCTGACCTACTACGACGACGAGCACCCGATCTCGGCCCAGCTCTTCGGTTCGAATCCGGAGACGCTGGCCGATTCGGCGCGCATCGTCGAGGATGCAGGCTTCGACCTCGTGGATCTGAACCTGGGCTGCCCGGCGAAGCGCGTGGTGGCGTGCAATGGCGGCTCCGGCCTGCTGCGCGATCTGCCGCAGATTGAGCGCATCTTCAATGCGGTGCGTGCCGCCGTGACGATTCCGTTTACCGTGAAGTTCCGGCTGGGCTGGAATGACAAGCAAATCATATGCGTGGAGCTGGCGCGGATGGCCCAGGACTGCGGACTGAATGCCGTCGCCCTCCACGCTCGGACCCGTGAGGACGGCTACACCGGGCAGGCGCGCTGGGAATACATCGCAGCGGTGAAGGATGCGCTGCGGATTCCGGTGATCGGCAATGGCGACATTCGTACGCCGGAGGACGCGGCAGCGATGGTCGAGAAGACGCACTGCGACGCCGTGATGATCGGACGCGCGGCCCCGGCGAATCCATGGATCTTCCGCCAGATTGCGCAGTACACCGGGACCAAGGAAGCGACCGGCCTGGGCACCTACGATTCGCCGACCGATCAGGACCGCTACCGAATGATCCGCACCTATTTCCAGATGCTGGTAGACGAGATTGCGGTGGAAGAGACGGCCGAGGCGGCAAGGGCCGCGGCAATCCTGGCCTCCGGCCAGGTCGCGCGCGAGCAGCGGCAACGCGATGCCGTGGGCAAGATGAAGCAGTTCGCGGCGTGGTTTACGCATGGCGTGCCGGGCGGAGCGGCGCTGCGTAAAGCGATCTTCGACTCGAAGTCCGGGCAGGCGGTGCTGGGCGAGGTGGAGCGCTTCTTCGAGAATCGGGCCAATGCACCCGAAACTTTGGATTTCACCCTCGAGCACGATGCGGAGCTTGAGTCCGCGCCCGCGGCCTGGGGATAATCCCCCGGGAGGGACTGTTAGCCGCCGAAGGGCTCGCGAGCTCCGGGCATCGGTGCACTCCGTTTACGCCAGAC
>JAICMT010000179.1 GCA_025929125.1 Acidobacteriaceae bacterium
CCGGCCTTTTGTGGCGATCATCGGGGGTTCGAAGATTTCGGGCAAGATCGACGTCGTGGACAATCTGCTGGACAAGGCGGATACGCTGCTGATCGGCGGCGGCATGGCCTACACCTTTTTGAATGCGCTGGGGCAGCAGACGGGCAAATCACTGGTTGAGACGGACAAGCTGGACGTCGCGACAGCTGCGCTGAACAAGGCGAAGGCGAAGGGCGTGAAGCTGCTGCTGCCGGTCGATCATGTGCTTGCGGACAAATTCAGCGCAGATGCCAAGACGCAGATCTTCGAAGGCGAAGGAGCCTTTCCGGCCGAGCTGATGGCGCTGGATATTGGACCGGCAACGATCGACCTGTTCGCGAAAGAGATCGCCGAGGCGCGGACCATCCTGTGGAACGGACCCATGGGTGTGTTCGAGCTGGCGCCGTTTGCGCACGGCACAGACGCGATTGCCGAGTTGGTCGCTGCCAATGATGAGGCCACGAGCATCGTGGGTGGCGGGGATTCGGTAGCCGCGGTGCAACAGGCGGGCGTCGCGGACAGGATCACGCATATCTCAACCGGCGGAGGAGCGTCGCTGGAGTTTCTGGAAGGCAAGACGCTTCCGGGTGTGGCGGCATTGACCGACAAGTAATCCGGCCCGTGTCGATGACCTGCTGAAACGTTTGAACTAGCAGATGAGATCTGCACCACTACCTACGGAAGGTTTGATAACCATGCGCAAGAAGCTGATTGCAGCGAACTGGAAAATGTATAAAACGCCCGACGAGGCCAAGACCTTTGTGAAGGAATTTATTCCTCTGGTATCGGGCCAGAAGCACGCCGATATTGTGCTGTGCGCCTCGCCAACGCTGCTGCCTGCGGTAGTGGATGCCACGCGGAATAACCCCATACGTGTCTCTGCGCAGGATATGCACTGGATGGACCAGGGCGCCTACACGGGCGAGACCTCGCCGCTGATGTTGAAGGCGCTGGGCGTGACACACGTGCTGATCGGGCATAGCGAGCGGAGACAGTACTTCAATGAGACGGACGAGTCCGTGAACTTGAAGCTGAAGTCGGCGCTGGCGCATGGGTTAACCCCGATTGTGTGCGTGGGCGAGTTGCTGGCGGAGCGCGAATCGAACCAGACCGAGGAGGTGCTGGTGCGGCAGACGTCGATCGGGCTGAGCGGGATTGACGCCTCGGCCGCAGCGCCGATTGTGATCGCGTATGAGCCGGTGTGGGCGATCGGAACTGGACGGACGGCTACGCCGGAGATCGCGCAGGACGCTCACCGGATTATCCGGGAGCAGGTCGCGAAGATCCTGGGCGGGGAGGTCGCGGCAGCAATGCGCATCCTCTACGGCGGATCGGTGAAGCCCGACAACACAGGCTCGCTCTGTGCGTGTGCCGACATCGACGGCGCGTTGGTGGGCGGGGCGAGCCTGGATCCCAAGTCGTTTGCCGCCATTGTGGCGGGATCAGCGGTATAGTGCGCTCTGCAGTGACGGCAAAGCCCGGGGCAGGTGCTCCGGGATTGCCTGCGTCTGCAGTCGAATCTAGTGGACGACGCCGACCTGTTCCATGGGCCAGTACACGAATACGGCCTTACCGTAGATGAGATCACGATCCACAGGGCCGAACTCACGACTGTCGGAAGAGATGGAGCGGTGGTCGCCCATAAGGAAATACTGGTGGGGCGCGAGGACCATCTCGGGCTCGGAGCGGTCATCCTCATAACGCGCGGGAACATAGGGTTCTTTGAGACGCACTCCGTTGACAATCACCGTGCCGTGGTCGATGCGGATGCGGTCTCCGGGCAGCGCGATAACGCGCTTGATGTAGCTCTTGGTGTGGTCGCGCGGATACTCGAAGACTACGACGTCTCCGGGATGAATTTCGCCGACGCGGTAGGCGATCTTGTTGATGAAGAGCCGATCCTGGTCCTCCAGCACGGGCAGCATGCTGGTCCCCTCTACCCGAACGGGCTGATAGAGGAAGACGATGATAAAAGCTGCAATTAGGATGGAGATGACGAGATCGCGAAGCCATGGATGCAATCCTGCCGGACGGTCTCCGGGAGGAACCAATATCGGCGGCCCCGCTTCCGGCTCCGCCCCCGGATGCTGGACCTGTTCTTCGGGTGTCTCTCCGTTCAATGCTTCTCCATGCACGTTATTTAGACGGAACAGCCGTTGAATTCGATTGTAATGGGCGAAGACCCAGGCCGGGAACCAGTGTCTTGCCATCGATGCCAGCGGGGGACCATGCCTCGACGATCTCCCGGGCAAGCCTGGCGATGTTCAGCTCGCCTTCGTTATCGGCGGTCCAGCCGGTATCGGCGTTCTCATAAGTGAAGATGGAGAGGACGATTGGGCCGCTCTTGCCCGCCACGATGGCAACATCGTTGCGTACCGCGTTCAGGCTGCCGGTTTTGCTGGCGATGCCGGAACCGGACTCGGTGGAGTCGAGCTTCTCAAGATAGCGCGGGATGGTATCGCGGTAGAACTGGTTGCGCAGCATGTTCAGAGCGACAGAGCAGATGGCGGCATCCGAGGCGGAGATGGGTGTTGTGCGGTCTGCCTTCTGGTCCAGCTCGCACAGGCCGATCCGCTCCATCACGCGGGCCATCTCGCGCGGAGTGGTCTTGCCCAAGCCGAACTTTGGCTGATCGGCGGGCATGGGCTCAGTGGCGGGCTTTCCGATCCTTTTGTAGAGATGGGTGTCCTTCAGCCCCATCCAGGCGATCCGGTCGTTGATGTTCCGCAGACCGAGCGTTTGAATTGCGAGGTTGGTTGCGGTGTTATCGCTCATGATGACCATGAGCATAAGGATGTCCTTGAGGGTGAAGCTCCGCGGCGCGTCGAAAAACAGCAGGACGCCGGAGCCACTGACGCCGTCACCGGGCTGGAGGGTGACCGTCTGGTCCCAGCGGGCTTTGCCGGCCCGGACCTGCTGCATGGCCTCATACAGCACCGTCAGCTTGATGACGGAAGCAGTCTGGACGACCGCGTCCGCATCCAGTGACGCCGTATGAGGCATCCCCAACTGCTCGGCATACAAAGCAACCTTGCCGTGGTGGCTCTGCGCAATTTCCGTCAGCTGGCGCAGGAGCGTTGCGTCGGGACTTTGGCCGGTCTGCCCGTGCGCGGTAGCGGTCCAGAGCAATGCGATTAAGGGAACGACAGACACAATGGCCCGGCGTGTTCCAGAGTCCGTCGGGCAAGTCGGCTTAGAGCGTGACCTAAACATAGGGTTTTATCGTATAAAGGGCCGGCCGACCCGCCTTCTGAGACTTTTTCGGTCGTCATGCGTCGATCTTAGAGCGGGCTGATTTCTGTTTCGTTTGCGCAAAGCCGAGTGTATGCTCGTACTTACCGGGAGTCTAAACGGTACTGTCGCAAGGGATGTCAGCAACCTGAAGAGTTGGTCCCGCGTCAGATAAAGATAAGCCTTAAAACACAATTATATGGCGGCGAACTACCATGGCCACAGTGACGATGCTCGAACAGCCGGTCGCGTTTCGACCTGCAATGAATAATGCTGAACCTCCCAGGGAAATCGCGACCGAGAACTCCAATCCCACCTCTGTAGGGTTCGATACAAAATCTGCCCTGGAAATTGCTCGAATTATCAATCACGAGGACGCAAAGATCTCTGGAGCCGTGAAGAAGGCGCTTCCGGAGATTGCCATCGTGATCGACATTGTTGCCCGATCGCTGCGCGATGGAGGACGTCTGATTTACGTGGGCGCTGGTTCCTCGGGCCGCATTGCAGCACTCGACGCTTCGGAATGTCCGCCCAGCTACTCGACCCTCCCCTCGCAAATCCAGTACATCATGGCTGGTGGTCCCAAGGCGCTTGCCTCGGCTTCCGACGTGAACGAGGACAGCCCGGAGCTGGGGCAGCGGGACATCGCGCGCCGCCGACCCACACGCAAGGACATTGTCATCGGCCTCTCGGCCTCCGGCAGCACCCCCTATGTGGTGGGTGCGGTAGAGTACGCGCGGGCACGCGGAGCCATGACGGCGGCGATCACTTGCAACCAGAACACTCCGTTATCTCAGGTGGCCGATACCACTGTAGTGGTTGAAGTGGGGCCCGAGGTCGTCTCCGGATCGACGCGCATGAAGGCTGGCACCGCGCAGAAGATGGTGACCAACATGATCACCACCGGCGCCATGACGCGGCTGGGCTATGTCTACGACAACCTGATGGTGAACGTACACATGAAGAATGCCAAGCTGGTTGAGCGCGGCATCCGCGTGCTGATGAAGGTCTGCGGCATTGATCGCGATACCGCAATCCGTACCATAAAATCCGCCGGCAAGTCGATTCCCATTGCGGTGGTGATGCTAAAAGCAGGCGTGGACAAAATGGAGGCGGTGCGCCGGCTCTCCAAGTCCGACGGCAACGTTAGGCTGGCCATCGAAGACTCGAGGCTGGAGATATAGTCTGCAGCATGCGATTGAATCAGAGCCCACGCCCAGTGCGTGGGCTTTCAGCTTTTGCGTGTACCGTAAAATTCCGCCATGCCAGAAAACATGCGATGGCGTGCGGCCGACCGGCTGGTTGCGGCTGCACTGTTGCTGGCCACCGCAGGCTTCACCTTATGGCAGAACACGCGCGTTGCCGTGTTGTGGGACCTGAGTTATTTGCTGGACAGCGCCTGGAGATTTTCCCTGGGGCAGGTTCCCTACCGCGAGATTCCCTTTGCACATGC
>JAICMT010000367.1 GCA_025929125.1 Acidobacteriaceae bacterium
GGATCGTAGCAGCTTGTGGTGATGCCGTAGTCCACGCCCAGTGAGAGGCCGGTCTGGACGATCTCTTTCTTCGTCATCGAGATCAGCGGCGCGTGCAGCCGGATGCGTCGCCCGTCCTCCGCGCCCATCTTCGTGCCCAGGTTGGCGACGCGCTCGAACGCTGCGATGAACTCCGGCCGGCAGTCGGGATAGCCGCTGTAGTCCAGCGCATTCACGCCGAGAAAGATGTCAACTGCATCCAGCGTCTCCGCCCATGCCAGCGCCAGCGACAGAAACACGGTGTTCCGCGCCGGCACATACGTCACTGGAATCCCCTGCCCGATCTCCGCCGCGGACCGGTGCTTCGGAATCGGCTGGTCCGTCGTCAGTGCCGAGCCGCCGAACGAGCGCAGGTCCACCTTCACCACCGCATGCCGCGCAGCGCCCAACTCCTTCGCCACCCGTGTGGCCGAATCGAGCTCCTGACGATGGTTCTGGCCATAGTCAAAGCTGAGCGCATACACGGCAAAGCCCTGCTGCCTGGCAATGGCCACGACGGTCGTCGAATCCAGCCCGCCACTCAGCAGAACCACCGCCTTTCGCTCACTCATTCGCACCCCCTGTGTTCAGTCTAGCCGCCAAGATATAGCCCAGGGATACTGCGACTTTTCGATGTGAGAGCCGAGCTGAGAAATCAGGCGTAGGTAACTCCAGAAACGAAACTAGAGTTGCGACATTTTTGAGCGCCACGGCCCTGCAAAACATATAGAGTGCTGCCATGGAATCAAACCTGCCAGTCCAGCTTGCAGCCGTGGAATACGCAGAGACCGGTATTTTTCAATCCGACAGGAAGAACGCAATCTGGCTCGAAGCCGTAGCGCTCGGGCTCTTTCTTGTGACATTTGTGATCGTAATGGTGAACGGTCTCCGGCATGTATCGCAACCTTTTGATTATCCCCACGCGTTCGTCAGTGCCGATGTGGCCACAACGGCACGCACCTTCGCCCGGATCGGGGTGGTCCGACTCCATGGAGTACCGGCAAACAACAATCCGCCGATCACCAGGAGCGATTCTTATACGCATTGGCCACCACTGCTCCCCATCATTCTGAGCCTATGTTTCCGAGCCTTCGGCGCTACAGAGAAGGTTGCGCATAGTTTGATGTTGGCCATTCAGCTTCTGACGGCGCTGCTGATCGTGGCGATTGGAATCGTTTGGCGCGGCAGGCTGACCGGACTGCTTGCGGGCTTTTTCTGGCTCACGCTTCCGGTCACCTTGCAATTCGGTCACCTGGTCTCCCAGCAGGCTCTGGTGACCTTCTTCATGGTTGCGGGAGTGTTCGCACTTTTGTTGAAGAGAACCATCCTCGCCGGTGCCCTGCTGTTTCTGGCGGCCATCAGCTCTTGGGAGGTGCTTCTGCTGGCGGCTGGCCTTCTGCTGGTTTCTTTCTGGGACCCTACCCTGCGGGCAAGCGCGAAAGCAGCCGTGATCGGCGCCGGGGCGGGAACTTTGTGCGTTCTTGCTGCTTACGTGATCGGCAACCGCGAACTCGCGATTGACACACTACAGGCCGCGAAGTTTTATATGGGTTTCTCTACTACGTTCTCGCGCGTAACCCAACTCGACCAGATCAACATCAGTACCGCGGAACAGATCAGGCGAATGCTCGGCAACAACGTGATGATGCTGGGCCCACTCGGTATTGCGGCGACTATCCAGATGTTCGCCGGCCGGTTTCCGGGGCGCGCCCTGATCCTGAGTTCGCTAGCGACTCCGTGGCTGGTTTGGACCCTGGGGATGAAAAACCACGTTGCTAGACATCACTTTGAGCTCGCCATCGCCGCTCCGCTGGTCGCTCTTGCTCTCGCCTGGATCGCCACAGTGCCTTCGAAGCAGCCCGTAGTGAAGATTGCGGTTGTCGTTCTTCTTGTCATGGTCCAGATGAAGGTATTGCCAAGGCCAAGCATTGGAGATGGCTATGACCCTGACGCACTCATCCGCTACTCGGACGCAATTCGCAACTCCACTGAATCAGGCGCGATAGTAATGGCCCCTCTCATATCAGCCGTACCGATCTATTACTCTGATCGCCACATCATCCGCCGTATCGGAAATTCTGAAGCCGCGCAAGCGCAGCTGCCGGAGCTGAGGCGCGAATTTCCCGGCCGTCCTATATACATCGCGGCGCCTCCTGCCCTTGCCGACGATTTCCCGGAGGGGCGAACGGTGCTCTCCAATGCAGATGCTGTCGTGAAGGTTATCTCGCCTTAGACGGCCTCGATAGGCACGGCATTCACCCGGATTCACCTCCCCTATACACCGTATAGCTTATATGCTATACGGTGTATAGATGGACACGACGAATAACACGTCGCAACGCATTTATGAGTGTGCCCTGGGCATTTTGGAGACTGAAGGGCCGCAGGCGGTCACTATGCGCCGCGTGGCCCGGGAGACCGCCATTACCCCAATGGCGATCTACCACTACTTCCCCAACCGCGAAGCACTGCTGGGCTGCGTGGTGGATTCGGAGTTCCAAAAGCTCGCGGGATACTTTCGCCGGATGGACCGCGGGCAGAGCTTTGAGTCGGAGATGGTTCACGTCATGGATGGCTATCTCGACTACGCGTTGGCCCACCCGCGCATCTTCGACTACGTCTTCGCCGCTCCCCGTTCCGGCGCGCGACGGTTCCCGACCGACTTCCGCGCCCGCAAGTCGCCGACCCTGAACCTCACCGCCGATGTAGTCTCCGCGTGGATCGAGGGCGGCAGGCTGAAGCCGGATGATCCCTGGGAGATCGCGATGGAACTCTGGGCCCATGTTCACGGCTATCTCGCGCTCTGGCGCGGAGGCCGGTTCGAACTCTCGGAACAGGAATTTCGTAATTTGGTGCACCGCTCATTTCGGAGGCTTCTCA
>JAICMT010000359.1 GCA_025929125.1 Acidobacteriaceae bacterium
CCCTTTCCGAGCCCATGCGGGCGCAGATTTTCGGTCTCAACCGCCAGCTCGAATACGACCTGGGAAGGATCCGCGGCTGGAGGAAGATATGAGTAATATCTACTTCACTATCGCAGTCGTCTTCTTCCTCGCAGCGCTCGGTATTATCCTGCTGCGCTACTGGAAACGGGTTCGCCAGGCCGCGAACTCCGATTGGGAGCAGCTGCTGAGCAGGCTGGAACCTGTCAATCGCGAGAGCATCGCCAGAATCGCGGAGGACGCCCTCCACGACGACTCTTCCGCGTACACGGAGTTGGACGGCCCCGCGATGTCCTCTTTGCTGGGTGGCTTGGAAGGCCTGGAGATTCTGGAGCGCAACTGCCAGGTGCTCATCGATCTCGCTGCCTATGTGCAGCGGTGGTATCCAGAGGCTGTGGTCGTCGCGGAGCAACTGCGCATGAATGCACGCGAGTTGGAGTGGCACGTCGCCCGGTTGAAGGGTGCGGCTCAGACCGGCAATCTGCAATCGTCCTTTGCCGACTACGCTCAGCGAGCCGCGGTAATCTATTACGGCATGACGCAGAATGTTCTGGAGCTATATGCCAAGACCACCCTTCCCGGTGTTACTGACCTTCAGGCAGCTCTCTAGTTTGTCAACTCATACGCCGCGCGAAAACAGCCGCAACGGTCCCGACAACCTCGATCTCTTTCTTGAAGCGCCAGCGTTTGCTGGCTTCGTATGAGAGCGGGTGAGGCACCAGCGTCAGCCATTCGGCGTTCTTGTCCAGTTCACAGAATCCCACCACATACTCCGAGCGCGTGATCAGGAAGTAGATCGGCCGGTTGAACTCGTTCGTCCACTGCTTTCTGCTGGCTATCGCCCGCTTCTGTATATCGATCAGGACCACCGAGCCAGCCGAAATCATAGGTTCAAGCATTCGGTCTCGACCGCCGATCACGGCACGCCGGTACTGCGCCGGCAAAGCATCGGGGTCACTGGTCAACAGCGTCGTGGCTGCGGGAGCAACATCGGTCAGAAAACTGTCCGGCAGAAGCACCTTCGCGCGGTCTGCTAGCGGGCCTTGAGAGAGCAGCAGGGTTGCATTGGGCGCGGAGACGCTGTCGATCTCGTGGGGCTTGCCCGGAGGGGCAGGGCAAAGCGCGATCATCTGCTCGGTCGTAAGCCCATAAATAAAGGCGAGCACGATGAGCTTTGTCGCGGAAAGCCCACGGTCTTCTCGCTCCACTCTATCCAACCAGCTGGCTGAAATGCGGTAGGCGGGATTATCCCACTGCTGGGCCAGGCGGGAGCTTCGCTCTTCCACTTCCCGCAACGTGAGTTGCCAACGCAGTCTGGTTTCGCGAAGCTTATTGCCGATTCCTGCCATTCACTTGCTCCGGTGCACCCTGCTTCTCGTTCGATGGCGGCGCACAGGACACCAGCCGAAAACCAAGCCGCGATTGGTTGATCCATTTTATCAATGAAGCCAGAGACTTGGTACGGGTTTCTGTCTGGGAGGTTGAGGGATCTTGCCTTTATGGATTGCAATGCATGGTGTTCGCCGCAACCAGGCACGCCCGGTCCAGGTATCGCACCCCGCCATACTCCTGATACTCGAGCAAGGTAGTTAGTCCGTTCGCAGCCGGATAGGATCGCAGCACCTGCGAGCTCTTCGGAGGAACCTCCTTGCCTCCTGTCAACGCTTCCTCCAGCACGCGTCCCACAATCTGTCCAGTTGCCGGCATGGAGAGGCCCAGGATACGCGCGACGGTCGGAGTAACGTCGATATTGCCCATCGGAAGCGTGTCCACCCCGTGCCTGAAATCGGGTCCCATGGCGGCCATGTTGTTCAGGGTCTGCTCGCGTCCAAAGCCGCCATGGTTTCCCTGGCCTTCCTGAAGCCCAGTGTCGGCCACCTGCACGCCGCTGAGCAGATCGCCCGCATTCCGATAGAAATTCTTGAAGCTCACCACAATGGCCGGTCTGGGCAGCTTGCTGCTCCCGGCCAATCCGACCTCGCTTAACCGGAGCGCCCCTGCACATTCTGCTGGTTTGGAGCAGTACCGGTCGTCGACAAAGATGCCGCCCACGTAATCCAGTTGCGAGAGGATATCGATAAGCGAATGCACCATCAGCGGGTCACCCGTGGGGACGTAGAGCAGGTCGGAGCCGCCATTCGCGGCAACAATTACCTGCGCGTCAGAGCCATCGATTGTACGCACCGTTTCGCCCAACATCGCGCTGCCGCCCGAGGGATGCTGTGAGTGCTCGCCCCCTACCGAAAGCTCCTGATATACCGATGGTCCCGAGGAGGCCCGCACACCTGGATCGTACATACGCAGGTGAGTGCGGATCGCGAGATCCACCGCAAGAAAGCCGTATGGGAGAGTCCCCTTCGGCTCGGCTTTCTCTTTTCCGCTCACTTCGTAGTTGAGAAGAGCCGAGCGTTCGCTGGTCTGGGTTCCATCCGGCGCTATCTCTCGTCTACTGATGGTCGCGAAGCCATGGTCCGAGGTCACAATCACGTCGGTCGCCGCCCTGATCTGGGGGTTAGCATCCAGCCACGCCAGCAACTTTCCCAGAGCTGCGTCAGCATTCTGCAGACTGCGGGTCACGCTCGGGCCATTGATTCCAGGAGAAAGTCGTTGCAGACTGTCGCCCTGGTTGTGCTGCGTTCCGTCGGGATCCCGCGACCAGAAGAGCAGCAGGAACGGATGGTCCTGCGCCGCGAACGAAGGCAGCAGCACCTTCGTGGCGACATCGGCGAACCACTTTTCCTGTATCGTATTGGCGGCCAGCGTTCCCGGAGTGATTGCGTCCCCCGCAAATCCGTTATTCCACTGCGAGCGGTCGCCGAATCCGTTGCTGCGAACCGGAGCCTGAGTTGGAAGGCCCGCCCTTTCGATCAGCTCACGCAGGTCTGCAGGAAGCGGGAACCCGGTGTCCAGCCCCGTC
>JAICMT010000072.1 GCA_025929125.1 Acidobacteriaceae bacterium
AGAGCCTGCGGGCTCAGCTGGCCGGAACCTTCGTTCCCGCCGTCGATCGCGATCCGCCTCCTGTAGGGGCCGGGCGCGTGGCAGCCGACGCATAGGATAGAAGCACGCATGGCGCTCTTCCCCATCTTCCAGAAGCTGACTGGCCGCCCGTCTACCGAGATCGGGGCCGGCAACCTTGCTGGATCGAAGATCGAGTCGCTCCTCACGGCCAATGCCCGTGTGACGGTGATCGCGCCTGCGGCGAACGCCCGCATCGCGAACCTGGCAGAGTCCGGTGAGATTTCGCTGCTGGCGCGCGAGTATGCGCAAGGCGATCTCGCGGGACAGTTTCTGGCGGTGGCGGCAACAGACAATCCAGCCGTCAACCGGGCTGTGTTCGCAGAGGCCGAGGCTTCAGGCGTTCTGATCAATGCGGTGGATGACCCACCGTTCTGCGACTTCTACTTCCCTTCTGTGGTGCGGCGCGGCGATCTGCAGATCGCGATCTCAACCGCGGGTGCAAGCCCCGCGCTCGCCCAGCGCCTGCGCAAGGAGATCAACCAGCTGCTGCCGCTGGACACCGGTGACTGGCTCACGGAACTCGGCAACCTGCGGCGCGAAGTGCTGCAGCTGGAGCCGCTGAATAAGGCACGCAACGAGCTGCTGCATCAGCTTGCCGGCCGGGACGTCTGCAGTTACGCGGAGTGCCCTTCGCGAGTCATGGCCAAACGTCATGCCCTCACCAATCCGCGCGAACCCGAAGCCGTGCCAAACGTCGAGGCCGAAGCCGGGGCGCAGGACGCGTGAGCACCTCCGCCGAGCCAGGCGTGGTCTACCTCGTGGGAGCAGGTCCGGGCGACCCTGAGCTCCTCACCCTGCGTGCCCTGCGCCTGCTGCAGACGGCGGATGTGATCCTGCCTGACGATCTGGTATCGGAGGAGGTGCTTGGGCTGGCATCGCCCTCAGCCTTCGTGGTGCCTGTGGGCAAGCGTTGCGGACAGCCGCGGATTACGCAGGCCGAGATTCATGAGTTGATGCGAGAGCATGCCGGCGCAGGCAGCTCAGTGGTGCGCCTGAAATCTGGAGATCCGCTGATCTTCGGCCGCGCCGGCGAAGAGATCGACTTCCTGACCGCGGTGGGAATTCCTTTCGAGATTGTGCCGGGGATCACGACAGCCTTCGCAGTGGCCGCGGAGCTGAAAACTCCGCTGACGGATCGCAGCTCGGCCTCCAAGCTGATCTTCGCGACCGCGCACCACGCCAAGGACAAGCTGGAGCTGACTCCGAAATGGCAGGGCGCGTTCCCCGCGGATGCGACTCTGGTGGTCTACATGCCCGGCCGCCGTTTCCGGCAGCTTGCGGATGAGCTGATCAGCTCCGGTGTGACTCCCGAAACTCCATGTGTGGCTGTCTCACAGGCGAGCACGCCCACCCAGCAGGTCTACCGCACGACCCTCATACAGATCGAGGACGAGGCCATTGGCCCCGCCCCCGTGATTCTGCTGATCGGTCAGGCGATCCGCTAAGGCTGCGACGGTACAGCGCTCTGCTGTGCTGCGTCTGACCGGCTTGGAGATGGGCAATTGGACGGAACATCGTTGCTCTTCACCTCAACCTCAGGAGTTACCGAGAGCCCTGGCCGCAGGACAAAGTCCTTATCCTCCTGGGCAAGATTGGTGAAGTCGATCCGCACCGGAATCCGCTGCACCACCTTGACGTAGTTTCCGGTGGCATTCTCCGGCGGGAAAAGCGAAAGCATGGAGCCCGTCGCGCCGCCGACCTGGGTGACGCGTCCGGAGAACTTACGGCCTCCGTAGGCATCCACCTTGAGCGTTACCGGCTGACATGGACGCATCCGCGCAAGCTGGGTTTCCTTGAAGTTCGCCGTGACCCACAGGTCCGTCAGCGGAACGATAGTCATCAGATCCTGACCGGGAGAGACGTTCGCGCCTACGTGAACGTTCTTCTTATTCACGATGCCGGCCGCCGGCGCCACTACTTTCGTGTATGACAGGTTCAGTTTCGCCTGCTGGACGCGAGCTTCCGCCTGTCGAACCTGAGCCTGCGCTGCCGCCTCCCTGGACTGCTCCACGCGGATCTGCCCGGGAGCATTCTGCACGGACTGCCTGGATTGCGCGATCGCCTGCTGCAGCCGCGCCTGCGCATTCGAGACAGCGCTCTGCTGGGCCAGCACATTAGCCTCTGCCTCGGCGACGGCTGCCTTTGCCGATGCTGCCGCTGCCTGCGCGGCGTCATACTGCTGCTTTGAGATGACATCCTTCTGGACCAGCGGAGTGTACCGGTCCACATCGTCCTGGGCGCGTTGTGCATTCGCACGCTGCTGATCCACCTTGGCGCGTGCCGCCTCCACCTGCTTCTGCGATTGGGCGACCAGGTCGCGCATCGCATTCACATCGGAGGCCGACGTTGTCACCGAGGTTCCAACCGACGTACGGGTGATCGGCACGTTCGTCGTTGCCTGCACCGCCTGTGCAGTAGCGCTGGCCAGGTCGGCTTCCGCCTGTTGCAGCGCAACCTGGTAGTCGGTCGGGTCGATCTCGACCAGAAGCTGGCCCTGCTGCACCTGCTGATTGTCGTCAACGTAGACCTTGACTACGTGGCCGGCGATACGCGAGCTCACCTGATACAGATTGCCGTCCACCTGAGCGTCGTCGGTGTCCTCGGTAAAGGTCGACCGCCAGTAGAAGAAAATCGCGCCCAGAACCAGCAGCAGCACCACTCCGATCACGATGAATCGCCGATTGGACTTCGGCTCTACCTCCGGGGCTGGATCGCCGGCCGGTGTCACCACCTTGCGCTCCTGCGCGGTATCTTTTTCTGTGACTGTCTCTGCCACGGTTACTTCCCTCCGAGATAATCCTTCAAGTTAGTCTGCGCCATGCCCAAAGCCCGCGCCAGCGCGAGCTTGGCCGCATTGTGCTGGTACAACGCGCCAATGTATCGATTGTTCGCCTGCTCCACCGAGGACTGGGCCTGGGACACCGGCAGGTTATCGGCAACACCAGCCTGAAACCGCTGCTGAGTCTCACTCAGCTCCTCTTTGGCGAGATCGAGGTTCGATTTCGCGGTATCGACCAGCTTTGCCGCCGACTGAATATCGAGGATCGCGTCGCGAATATCCGCATTCACCTGCTGAACCTTGTCGGCAAGGCGGTCGCTCGCCTGCTGATAATTGGCCCCGGCCACCTTCTCTTCGCCGCGCGTCTTCGCGATCTGCAGAATCGGGGCGGACACAGTGCCGGTAGCGCTGTACGTGCTGTGCGAGTGGGCCGGCGTCGTGCCCAGGTCGCCGAAGTCGCCGCTGAACTTCACCGTCGGCAGCTGGTCTGCAAAGGCGGCAGTCTTCTGCGCCTTGGCTGCAGCGACCTGCTCGCGGGCTGCAGCGAGGTCCTTGCGATTTTTTACGGCTTGCTCGAACGCAGCATCTGCGTCCAGATTATCCAGCGCGCGGAACGGCTCCGTATCGGAGAGCCGAATCTGCTGGTCGAGCGGCAGGCCAATCGCCCTCGCCAGCGAGAGCTTGTCCTTCGCAAACTGGTTCTTCGCTGAAATCAGATTCTGCTGCTGGTTCTGGTAATCCACCTGAGCGCGAAGCACATCGAGCCTGGGAGTGGTTCCGGCGTCATGCGCCGCCACGGCCTGGTCCAGCGATACCTTCGAGGTCGCCAGCTGAGCGCTCACGGCGTCGATCCGCGCCTGATCGGCAATGCACAACAGATAGGCATTGCCCACAGTCAGCACCACCAGATCCCGCGCATCCTCTGCGGTGAGCTTCGCTGCCGCAAAATTGTGCTTGGCAGCCAGATAGTTCTCAAGCGCGCTGACGTTCACCAGGTTCTGCGTCAGGTACGCGCGGAAGTCCACGACCTGGAACGGGCCGACGATGGGCTTGAGCCCCGGAAACTTGAGACCAAATGCCGCCAGATTGATTTGCTGCACCTCCAGCGACGCGTCCCCGGTGACCGCGGGAAGCAGCGCCTGGAGCTGTTGCAGCTCCTGTCCGTATGCGCCCTGCTGCTGGCTCTCCTGCAACAGGATTCCGAGGTTCTGGCGCAGGCCGCGGGAAATGGACTCATCCAGCGACAGGTCCATGATGCCGCCGGTGGCTTTGCCCGTCGGAATGGAGCCGCTGAAAGAATCATTGGTAGGCGCCGCAGGATTCTGCCCGGTCGGCGCTCCCAGCTGCTGCAGTGCACTGCTGACGACTCCGGCTTCAGCGGGGCTCGTGGCGCCGGTGGCAGAGGATGGCGCCTGCGCATAGAGCGCAGGGCTCAACAGTGCGGCAAGAGCAACCAGGATTGCCCCTGCCGGTTGTGAATGAAATTCTGAACGCATCGTTTCTATCGTAATTCCACTTCGCGGTTCCCGCTCGCAACTCGCTCATCCGTTGCAGGTTGCGAATAGATGTTGGATGCACCAGGGCGGCAAAAAAGCGCAAAAATTGCCACTCCGAGCTAGATTTTGCCTGCGCCTTCTGCTCGCTCGCAGGCATCCGCAAGGCTCAATCGCACCGCAGCCGGAGCCACCCTTCCCGCCAATCCGCCGCTGCTCCAAGCAGATACACTTGCTATTGCATTCAATCTCCTCCCTCTGAGGTTGTTCTATGTTTCTTGGCATCGACGTCGGCACCGGCGGCACCCGGGCCGTGCTGGTCAACCGTGACGGCCACGTCATCGCATCCTGCTCCAGCGAGCACGCTCCCATCCATTCCGAGCGAATTGGCTGGGCGGAACAGGATCCGGCGGACTGGTGGCGCGCCGCCCGCACGGCCATCGGCGACGTTCTTAAGCAGGCCGATCTGCCCTCCAGCAAGATCGAATCCATCGGGCTGACCGGCCAGATGCACGGCTGCGTCATGCTCGACAGCAATGGCGAGGTGCTCCGGCCCGCGCTGATCTGGTGTGACCAGCGCACTCAGCCGGAATGCGACTGGCTGGAGGCGAAGATCGGCCGCGCTCGCCTGATCGAGTTGACCTCCAACCCGGCGCTGCCCAACTTCACCCTCACCAAGTTGCTCTGGGTACGCGATCACCAGCCGGAGATCTTCTCGCGCATTGCGCATGTCCTCTGCCCCAAGGACTACGTCCGCTACGAGCTCACGGGCGAGCTCGCCATCGATATGCAGGAGGCCAGCGGCACGCTGCTGCTGGATGTCGCCAATCGCCGCTGGTCGACCGAGGTGGCCGAGGCCGCGGGAATCCCCATGGCGTGGCTGCCGCGCCTCTTTGAAGGACCGGAGGTGTGCGCCCGCATCAATGATGCCGGGGTCGCGGCAACTGGACTCGCCGCAGGAACCCCGGTGGTCGCAGGTGCTGGAGACCAGGGAGCGGGAGCGGTAGGCATGGGCATCGTCAGCTCAGGCTCGGTCTCCGCCACCATCGGCACCAGCGGGGTCGTGTTCGCATCCACCGACAGGCCCGCGCTCGATCCTCAGGGCCGGCTGCACACCTTCTGCCATGCCGCCCCAGGACTGTGGCACGTCATGGGCGTCACCAACGGCGCAGGGCTCTCGCTGCGCTGGTTCCGCGACACCTTCGCCCCTGGCACTGACTACGACACGCTGGTCGGTGAGGCTTCGTCGATTCCCGCGGGCAGCGAGGGACTGTTGTGGGCGCCCTATCTGTTTGGCGAGCGCACCCCACACCTGGATCCGCTCGCGCGCGCCGCTTTTGTAGGCCTCACTGCCTCGCACACCCGGGCGCACTGCGTCCGCGCGGTTCTGGAAGGCGTCGCCTTCAGCCTGAAAGATACGTTCACGCTGTTCGCGGAGCTCGGGATTCCGGTCACTCGCATCCGCCTGGGCGGCGGCGGCGCACGTAGTCCGCTGTGGCAGCAGATCCAGGCCGACATCTACGGTCAGCCGGTGGAACTGCTCGCCGCAGAGGAAGGCGGAGCGTACGGCGCTGCCCTGCTCGCCGGCGTCGGCGTGAAGGCCTGGCCGACCGTGGAGGCCGCCTGCGCCGCAACCATCCAGGTAGCAGGCGAGGTGGCGCCACGCAGCGCGAAAGAGATGGCGTCTGCGTATGAGTCCTTCCGGCGACTCTATCCCGCTCTCAAGCAGGTCAGCGAGCCGCGGAGTTAGTCATGGTGGCAGAGCGCGAGATCGGCGCAGGAATTGTCGGGTTCGGACTGGGAGGGCGTGTGTTCCACGCGCCTTTCCTCAGCGCCGTGCCCGGTCTTAAGCTCGTTTCAATCATGACCCGCCAGGTCGAGGAGGCCAGCCAGGCGTATCCGCGAGTGCGGATCTCCCGCGCGCTGGACGAACTGCTCGCGGACGAGTCGATTGAGCTGATTGTCATCTCGACGCCCAACGAAACCCACTTCGAGCTCGCCTCCCTCGCGCTCCACGCCGGAAAGCATGTCGTCATCGACAAGCCGTTCGCGTCCACCAGCGCGGAAGCGCGGCAACTCATCGAACTGGCCCAGAGCCAGGGTGTTCACGTGATTCCGTTCCATAACCGGCGCTGGGACGGCGACTTCCTCACCCTGCGTAAAGTGCTTGCCGAGGGCGCGCTCGGCCGTGTAGTCACCATCGAGTCGCACTTCGATCGCTTCCGGCCAACTCCGCGGGAGAACACCTGGAAAGAGGCCGACGATCCTTCGCATGGCATGCTCTTCGACCTTGGCCCTCACCTCGTCGACCAGATGCTCTCGTTGTACGGAATGCCGGAAGCGATCACCGCCAGCGTTCGAGCAGACCGCGACCACACTGAGGTCGAGGACGCGTTCGATATCACGCTGCATTATCCCGGCAGCAACGGCAAAGGCCTCCTCGCGCATTGCCGGAGCAGCTATCTGGCCTGCATCAACGGTCCGCGATTCCTCGTTCACGGCACCAACGGCAGTTTTCTCAAGTATGGCCTTGATCCGCAGGAGCCCGCCCTCGTCGCAGGCGGCCGAGTGCCGCCTCTGGGATCAGACGAGGTGTGGCTGGAAGAGAAGGAGTCGGACTGGGGAAAGCTCGCCATCGCGCCGGTTCCCTCCGATTCCACCCTGCTGGTCGAGAAGACCGTGCGCACCGAACCCGGCGACTATCGCCTCTTCTATGCCAACGTGCGCGATGCCATTCTCGGCAAAGCGTCACCGGCGGTCACGGCAGAAGATGGATACCGCGTGACTCGACTGCTGGAGCTTGCAAGAGAAAGTTCGCTCAGACGGTGCACGGTCAAGGTCGAAGCCTAAGGGCCGGGCAGAACAGGCGAAAAGCAGCCCGTGCTCGGCCCTGGACGCAAGCTAGTGCGTGTCGTGATCTTCCACTTTGTCGTGCTTCTGGTCTTCCTGTCTTCGGTATTGGCTGTCC
>JAICMT010000207.1 GCA_025929125.1 Acidobacteriaceae bacterium
ACCGTCGCGGCAAAATGGAACACCACATCCACTCCGGCCAGCACATCCTTCATCCGGTTCGGGTCGCGCACATCGCCGCGGATCAGCTCCACGTCCCGCGAAAGATAGTCCGGCGGCCCCGCCGGATGAACCTGAGGGGTAAGGTCGTCCACCACGCGCACCGAATGGCCGGCTGCTAGCAGGCCATCCGCAAGATGCGATCCGACGAATCCCGCACCGCCCGTTATCAGAATCTTCTTGCTCATAGTGCGAGTTCCTCTTCAGCTTCAGCTACGGCTAAGGTGGAAGGCCTGCGGCCGTTCTGCGCTCCAGGCGCATACCGCTCCACGGCCCATCGGGCGAACTCCGCAAACCCGCGGTTCTCGCGTGGCGGACTGGTATGGTGCTCCTCCAGTCCCAGGTGCGCGGGGGTAAAGCACAACGTCAGCGAAACTTCGAACGGCTCCAGCGCACGCATCATCCGGTCGAACCACTCCACCGCATTCGGCCGGTAGAAGTCCGCCCAGCTCAGGCCGGTGCGCAGGTAGCGCACCCCCATCTGCTTCATGCGGTCCACCGCTTCATCCAGTCGCGGGTCCTCAAAGTGGAACCACTGGCAGAAACCCACCGAGCCGTCGCGGGGAAACAGGTCAGCCGCCAGCTTGGGCCGGCGGTCGTCGCGGATCAGCCCCAGATAGTAGTGCCGGTAGTATGAAGATCCCTCAGCCTCTTTGTGCCGGGTCTCTGCCGGCCAGCTCGGTGGCAGGTCGAACAGGCTGTACCAGTGAATGCGCTCCGACCGGCCGCGCAGCAGTTCAAGCGTTCGCTGGAGTCCGAAGGCTTGCACCTCTTCCGCGCCGAAGGACGAAGCGCCAACCTCGAGCACCCAAACCGGCTTACCCGAAACCTCCGCCGCCTCCGCCACCTTCGCCGGCCAATCGTTGATGGGCCAGTGGTTCCAGTCCAGCGGAAACCCATGCACGCCCACTACGTCCACGGAGTCCATCACACCGTACTGCCGCATCAATTTCAGAAAATCGGAATCCGCCGCGGACGTTCCACCCAGCACAATTGGAAGCTCGGAATTTACTGCACGAATCGCGCCTGAGGCTAGCTGCACCATCTCGCCAAATCGTTTCCACCCAGGATCTAAGTGGAAGTTCCAGTGCGACAGATTGTTCGGCTCGTTCCACAGCACTACGGCTTCGACCATTGGAGAAATTGTTCTTCCTGGCTGGATTCTTACCCGCACGAGCGTGCACGGCGTAGTTGGTGTGAAGGTACAAAGAACTATTTGGTTGCTCCACATCGAGTTACGGTGAGACGCGATAACTCGCACTAAATTTTCTTTTCGTAAAATTCAAATGTCGTCTTCCAAACGATGCGCTGGACCGCTGAATTCACCGGTCCCACACGCGTATTCCAGGAATCATTTAAGCTGGAAGAGTGATCCACATCACTCCAGCGATGTCCGTTGCCGCCGCCGTGCTAGGCTTCTGCGGGGTCATGGTCTGGCGCGTTCGCGAAGGCCGCAGCCCGGTCACGGTGCGCAAGATCATCATTCCTCCGCTCGGAATGTCCACAGGCTTTTGTATGTTTCTGGTGCCGGCTTTTCGCGTGCCTTGGGTCTGGGCGCTCTGCGCCTTTGCCATCGGAGCCCTCGTGCTTGCCTATCCGCTCATTCGCACGTCGCGGCTCACCTTCCATGACGATGGCGCGACCGTTATGATGCGCCGCTCCGCCGCGTTCTTTGTTGTGGTTGTCGTGCTTGCGGTGGTGCGCTACGCCGCCAAGGGCTACCTTGACCGATTCATCTCTCTCGAGCAGACCGCCGGCCTCTTCTTCATCCTCGCCTTCGGCATGATTCTCCGTTGGCGCGTCAGTATGTTGCTGGAGTACCGCCGCCTCACCACGCCCGCTCCGCAGACGTCACCCAGCCCCGCGGCCCGCTAAGTGGAACCGGAGCTCATAGCCTCACGCCTCGATGGGCCTACCGCACCCCGTTGCTGAACGCGACCGGCTTCTCGTTCTCATACCCGGCGATGCTCTGCACCAGCTGCGCATTCACCTCATCGGCAATCGCCATCAGCGCCCCAGGCAGTTCTCCCAGATCGATCTGCTGCACATTCGCGCGGATCGTCTCGAACAAAGCCACCTGCAGGGCCCTGGTCTCTTCCACCAGCACCGTCGAGGGCAGGCCCCGGCGGCGCCGGTTTGCGCCATGCTGCATCGCCGCCATAGAGAACAGCGTCATCTCTCCGACCTTCTGCGGGTTGCGCAGCCGATAGAGCACCTCATCCAGAGCCTCATACGCGCGCCCCAGCGCCGCCCCTTCGGCCTCTTCCGGTCTGGAGGTCTGCAGCATCTTCGCCTGCCATTTCGTAATTACCTGCTGCCGCTCTCGTTCCAAAAGGGAGCCGATCGAGGCGACGTTCAGTGTCCTCGGTGCTCGCTCCGTCTCACTCAGCCTGCGATGGATCGCCTCCACAATGGGCGCCGGCCTGGCCGGCTTCACGAAGATCTCGTCCACTTCATCCAGCAGTGCAGCCGTCGCCCGCCCCATATCCGGGTTCGAGCTCAGCACAATCGCTATCGCCTTGGGATTGGCGTGGCGCATCGCCCCCACCAGGATCAGCCCATCCCCCGCTCCCGGCATGTGCAGATCCGTCAGCAGCACGTCGAAGCGCTCGGCCGCGATCAGGCGTAGCGCATCCACCACGTTGCCAGCCGTGGTCACTTCGAGCTCGTTCGCTTCGAGAATCAGACTCAGTCCAGCAAGGACTGTCTCGTCGTCATCTACGAGCAGCAGTCGTACGGGTGCCAAGGCCTTACGCCCCTCGTGCCGGTTGCAAACACAGACTAAGAATTCCCGCCAATCCACCGGCAGGACAGAGGACGCCAATCTACGTATCAATTGGCAGCTATCTCGCAGACTACACCCCGGCCTGCGCTCTCAAATCATGGAAATACGGGTAACTCGCCCAAACTCTGGTAACTCGCCGAGCCGCCGGGTTGATCTGCTTTTCCGTTAGACTCTCCCGCTTTCCTGCAGGCCGCAGAGCGCGAGCGCATCGCACCGTCCCGGCCCAACCACTCCGCTTCGCATGCTATCCTCAGTCTCTTCCGCAACATCAGTTCCATCAGGAGCGCTGCATCATGCACCCCGACCTCGCGAAACTCATCGAGCTCCAAGCGCTCGATCACGAACTCCGAAGCGAGCACGATCAAATCGCCGCTCACACCAAGTCGCTTGCGGGCGCCGACACCCATGCCTCCTCCGCTGCCGCCCAGCTCTCCCGCCTCCGCGACTCCATCGCCAAAGAGGAGGCCCTCCGCCGCCGCGAAGAGTCCGACATTGCCGACCTGCGCCAGAAGCTCGACCGCGCCCAGAAGAAGATTGACTTCGCCACCACCACCGCGCAGGTCACCGCGCTCGAGCACGAAATCGCCTTTCTCAAATCCGAGATCTCCCGCCTCGAAGACCAGGAACTAGAATCCATGGAGCGCAGCGAGACCCTTGAGGCCGACCACGCCACCGCCCAGCAGGCCAACGCCGATGCCGTCGCAGCACTTGAACGTGAGCGCGCCCGCAGCGCCCACGAGACTGCCGCCGCCCGGAGCAAAATCATCGGTCTCGAATCCCGCCGTACCGCCCTCCGGGCCGAAATCGTTCAGGCCCCTACGGGCGACACCTCGCTTGCCACCTACGACCGCATTGCCCGCGGCAAAGGCAACGCCGTCGCCCAGGCGCTCGATCACAAATGCACCGCCTGCCAGATGATGGTCCGCCCCCAGCGCTGGAACGACCTCATCGACAACACCCCCGAGTCGCCCGCCTCGCAATCCCTCATGACCTGTGAGAACTGCGGCCGCCTCCTTTATTACGATCCAGCCCGCGACGCGCCGCAGCGCAAACCCGCCGCCCCCGACCACCCCGAATCCATCGCCGCCCAGATCGTCCGCAACTCGATGTAGCGATCCTTGGCAACCACCTCACAAGAAGTCCATCCAGGCTGAACTTTTCTCCTTCGCCCTGCGTACACCAGATAACGCCACGTCCTTGTTCTAGCAGTGGGCCAAACCGTTTCTCGTTCGAACCTCATGCCCTACCGATCGCCACGCTCTACGCAGAGGAACTCAAGGCAACCATGCGGGGCCGTTTCGCCTGGATCGGCGCCGGCGTTGTGCTCCTCGCAATGGGTGGCCTCGCCACCCTCAGCACCCAGGGTGGATGGCTGCAGGGCTACGGCATTCTCGCCTACGGCCTGGTGCCCCTCGCCTTCCTTCCCATCGCCGCAGGCCTCATGGCCAGCCCGCGCACCAACCGTTTCGTCGAGTGCATCTTCACCGCGCCCGTCAATCGCCGCGACTGGCTCGCGGCAAAGTTCCTCGTACTCGTCACCCTCGCAGCCGCATACTACATCGCGCTGCTTCCGGCGAT
>JAICMT010000006.1 GCA_025929125.1 Acidobacteriaceae bacterium
CGTGCCTTCGCTAAACCCCTCAGCGTCGGTTGAAAATTCGACGCGCATGAAGAAGAGGCTGAGCTCGACATCCTGGTGCTGATCAGCATTGAGGATGTTGATGTCATAGCGCTGCACGAGGAAGTTGACGATGGAGGCGACTATGCCTTTGCGGTCCGGGCAGTCGATCAGCAGGATAGCGGTCGTGGTTGTCTTCATTTTTCCTTGACTTACTTAATATCTCGCCAGTTCTGGCCCAACCCGATCTCCGCGACGATGGGCACACTGAACTCGGCTACGTGTTCCATCTCGTGCTGGACGAGGCTGCGCAACTCTTCGGCCTCTTCCGGAATAACGTCGAAGAGGAGCTCGTCGTGGACCTGCAGCGTCATGCGGGAGCGAAGCCTGCGAGTTGAAATGGCACGATCGATCGCAATCATCGCAAGCTTGATGAGATCTGCCGCGGTGCCTTGCAGCGGAGTGTTCACAGCGGTGCGCTCGGCGAATCCGCGCATATTGGGGTTGCGCGACTGGATATCCGGGATAGGACGGGCACGCCCGAAGTGGGTGCGGACGGCCTGCTCGCGACGCACCGTCTCCAGCGTCTCGTCGATGAAACGCCGAACTCCGGCATAACGTTCGAAGTAGGTTTCAATGTAAGTGCGGGCTTCGCGCTGGTCGATGCCGAGCTGCGCGGCGAGACCGAATGGCGAGATTCCATACACGATGCCGAAGTTCACGGCCTTGGCGCGGTTGCGCGTCTCCTTATCCATGGTCGCCGGATCCACGCCGAAGACCTCGGCAGCGGTGAGCGTGTGGATGTCCAGATGAGTGCGGTAGGCATTGACTAGCAGAGGGTCCTGGGAGAAGTGCGCCATCAACCGCAACTCGATCTGCGAATAGTCGGCCGACATCAGCAGATTGCCGGGAGCGGCAATGAAGGCGGCGCGAATTTCGCGGCCGAGTGCAGTGCGGATGGGAATGTTCTGCAGATTGGGATTGGTGGAGGAGAGGCGCCCGGTCGCCGTGCCGACCTGGTTGAAGGTGGTATGCACGCGGCCCTCGGAGTCTACGAGCGAAGGCAGAGACTCGAGGTAGGTGGAGCGGAGCTTCGCGAGCTGACGGTACTCCAACACCAGCCGGGGAACCGGGTGATGCTCGGCAAGCTCTTCCAGCACGTCCTGGGCGGTGGAAATGACCTTGCCCTTGCCGTACTTCATCGGCTTCGGCAACATCATCTTGTTAAAGAGCACGTCACCGAGCTGGCGGGGCGAGTTGATGTTGAAGCGCTCCCCGGAATCGGCGTAGATACGCTCCGCAAGCGTATCCATCTCAACCGCGAGTCGCGAAGACATGGAGGAGAGCGTTTCGGGATCAATGCGAACTCCGGCCTGCTCCATGCGCAGCAGCACCGGGACCAGCGGAAGATCCATGGTCTGGTACACATGCTGGAGCGAGGGAGTCTGCGTGAGGCGCGAGGTGCTGGAGCTTGCGGCCTGGTCGCTCTCGGCGATCTGCACAGCGAATACGTGGGCGAGACGGACCACTGCAGCGGCGGCTTCAGCGAGGCGCATGGGATCGCTCGGGTTGGTCTTCGAGGGCTGGTGTTCGAGTGCGCGATTCGTAAACCGGGCTGCTATGTCCGGCAGCGTGTGCGAGCCGTGCGTGGGATTCACGAGGTAGCTTTGCAGCATCACGTCCGTCGCTACTCCGCGTAGGTTCACGCCATGGGGTGCAAAGGCGCGCAGAACGGCCTTTAGATCGTGCACCAGCTTCGGCAGCGCCTCGTCCTCCAACGCGGCGCGAACCCCAGGCGCGTCCAGCGAGACCTCGAGCGCGGATTTGCCATCCGCCGAGAAGCCCAGTTTGCATGCGGGATCGGCAGGCGGCTGAGGTAGGGCGGCTTCAGGCGCTCGAGGCTTCCCGAACAGATCCATGGTTTCGGACGGTGGGGGCTCGGGTTCGGCTTCGGTACTCTCCGCCTCCACCGCGATCTCCTCGGCGAGTGCCTGCTCATTCTCGTAGAGAGCGATGGCCAGGCCGTTTGGCCTGCCATCTGCGCCGGGTTGCCGAGCCTGCTGGAGCAGCGCTTCGATTTCGACAGCGGTGGGCCGCAGGTTGTACTCGATGGCCGTGATGTCGGAGGCGGGCGCCAATTCCTTGAGCAGAGTGGTGAATTCGAGCTCTGAGAAGAGCTCGCGGCAGGCGGCGTTATCCACCGGCTGGGTACACATGTCGTCCACAGAAAACTCGATGGGGACGCTGGTGTGAATGGTCACCAGCTCCTTCGAAAGCAGGATGTTATCGCGATTATTCTGCAGCGACTCCCGATAGGTCTTGCGCTTCACCTCTTCGGCGCGATCCAGCGCCGCTTCCACAGAGCCGAACTGCTGGATGAGCTCGACCGAACCCTTGTCGCCGATGCCTGGCGCACCTGGGATGTTGTCGATGCTGTCGCCGCGCAGGGCCATCACATCAATGACACGCTGCGGCGGAATGCCGAGCGTCTGCTCCACTCCGGCCGGATCGAGAATTAGGTTGTCTTTGGTAGGGTTCAGGATGCTGACGTGTTCGTTCACCAGCTGCATCATGTCCTTGTCGGACGAGACCACGTAGACGTGATGACCGAGGGCGGAAAGCTGACAGCTCAGCGTGCCGATTACGTCGTCGGCCTCGAAACCTTCATAGCTGAGGATGGGAATGCGGAACGCCTCAAGTGCGCGGCGAATGTACGGTAGCTGCTGCGTCAGGTCGGCAGGCATCTCAGTGCGATTGGCCTTGTAGCCGGCGTAATCCACATCCTCAAACTGCTGGGTCTTGATGTTCCACTTGCGCACGGACTTCATCTCTCGGGCGCGCGCGTCGCGAAAGACGGGGCCGGTCAGATCGTAAACGGCGGCGAGATACTGCGGGGAGAAGTCCTTGCGCAGCTTGTTGATCATGTTCACGAAGACATAGGTCGCCGCAGTGGGAATCCCGGTGCGGGTGGACATGGGGCGCTGCCGCTGCATGGCGTGATAGGCGCGGAAGATGAATGCCATCGAGTCCAGCAGATAAATCGGCGGTCTGGCCGCGCTTCCCTGCTCCGATGAAGGCGCGGTTACGGTCTGAGTCTGCTTAGGCATCGCCTGTTGAGGATATCAAGGCCGCGAACGCGGACCAGCGCACAAGCCAGTCGTCAGCCCGCGCCCGGCGGCCGCACCACGGCAACTTCCATCTCTCTGCGCAGCCGGAAGCCCACTTGCTCGTAAACCCGGATGGCGCCGGTGTTTGATTTCAAAGCGGACAGGAAGGCGATATCGCCTGCGGCGAAGATGTTTCGCGCCACCTTAGCCACCAGAGCCCGCGCAAACCCGCGGCCACGAAACTCCGGGTGCGTACAAACAGCGCTTACCTCCACGAATCCAGTGGGCGAAAGCCGCTGCCCGGCCATTGCGGCCAGCCGCTGACCCACGCGAATTCCAACGAAGCGACCGAGTGTCGCCGTTTCCTCGCGAAAGGGTCCCGGCTCGGTCAGCTTGGCCAGCGCCACCATCTCTGGGTAGTCCGCGCGCCCGAGCGCAACGATCTCTTCCCTCGTAATTACTTCCGGCGGAGGCGAAGGGCAGATCATCTGCACCATCGTTGCCTCGAGGACGATCTGCCAATCCTCGGGGAAGCGAATCTGCTCTTCAAGGAACAATACCGCAACGTCTCCAGCCGGAATGATCTTCGCAAGCTCCATCAGGGCTTCAGAGGACGGCTCGCGCAGTCCGGCAAGCGGCCCAATCTCGCGTCTGTATTGCCGCGCCAGAGAGCCGCCTGTGGCAAAGCTCGCATGGCGCGAGACGAGAGAACTCCAGATGGGATTGTCCAGCAGCGAGTCAGAAGCTTCCGTCATCCAGCTTTGGATGATCGGGCGGCTACGAAAGCCGCAGGCATCTGTCCGGGAATTATTGGGACACGATGCCCGCGGCACAAGCAGGACTCCGAGAGCTACCGGGCTCGTTTTCCGGCAGTCCGGACATCGCGGTATTGGAAGACGCTTTCGAGCGGCATGCCGAAGACTTCCGCGATTCGGAACGCCACCTCGAGCGACGGAGAGTACTTGTCGCCTTCGATGGCAATTACGGTCTGTCGAGTGACGCCGATTGCATCCGCGAGCTGCTGCTGGGTCATGGAGCGCTCGGCGCGGAGTTCGCGAATGGAGTTACTGAGTCCGGGCATCAGATGGCCCTCCGGTAGGCGATCAGCTGGACCACGGTTTTGACGACCTCGGCGAGCATGATCACGGCGAAAAAGACGCTGAGGAAGTGCAGTGCCATATGGCTGGGATTGATTTGGCCAAGGCTGGTGTGTACCCACAACGCGGCCATGCCAAAAACCATCAGGCTAACGATGGTGAGATAGCCGGCACGGTAGCCACGCAGGCGGATGAGCCGGTCGCGTTCGTCCTTGAGCCGGTTGCGGGTGAGCGCGGCAAGGAGTGCCTGGAGCACGATGTTGGCGACGATGATAAGTGCGATTGCTCCGCTGATGATGTTGAGCCGTGGCTGCGGCTGATGGATGAGGTGAAGATAGGGCAGGAAGACAGCGAGATTGACTGCGAGTTCGCCGTAGAGAGTTTTTTCCTGGTAGGAAAGGTCGGCCATAGGTCTGCTCCAATGTAAAAAATATTTGACATTCGAGACTGTAGCGCGAGCGGATTCCCATGTCAAACATTTTTGACATTTGCAAATGCGAGTAAACGAAAACAGGATCCGATCTTGACAACCAATAACCATACGGTTATGGTTTTGCCATGCAGTCCGCAAAAGCAAATCCCGTTTTTCGCGCGCTTGCCGATCCCACTCGCAGAGCGATTTTTGAGGAGCTGACAAGGCAGGGCGAGCAGACGGTGCACGCGCTCACGCGGCGTGCCGGAGTGTCGCAGCCGGCGGTTTCGAAGCATCTGGCGGTGCTGAAGCGCGCCAGGCTGGTGCGGCATAGGCGCGACGGGCGGGAGACGCATTACCGGGCGCAGCCCGATGCGCTGGCCCCAATGGTGGACTGGCTGAATGCTTACGGCGCGTTCTGGCGTGAACGTTTCAACGATCTGGAAGCTGTTCTGGAAAGGATGGAGTGATGAGCAACGCAGCAGAGAGTACACGTTCCCTGATTGTAGAAAGAGTATTTCCGCATCCTCCGGAGAAACTCTGGCGCGCACTGACGGAGAGCCGTGTGCTGGCGCAGTGGATGATGAACAACGACTTTGAGCCGGAGCCCGGGCGCCGGTTCCAGTTTCGCGCAGATCCGATGCCGAACTGGAACGGCATTGTGGACTGTGAGGTTCTGGTGGTGGAACCCCAACGCCGGCTTTCCTACAACTGGGGAGTTGGCAGCGGCGAGTTGCAGTGGCTGGTGGAGTGGACGCTCACCCCGGTGGATGGAGGCACTCATCTGCGCATGGAACAGTCCGGCTTTGGACCCGATCAGCAGCAGGCCTACCAGGGCGCGAACTACGGCTGGCAGAAGTTCTTCGGCCAACTGGAGAAGGTGCTGGGGGGAGTGGAGTGAGCGCGAAGCCTTCCAAAGCCCTGGTGGCAGGATTCTGGGTGGTGACGGCTCTGCTGGCGCTACAGATGGGCTTCACGGCGTATGCGCAGTTGCGCCTGCCCCAAGTGGCCGCAGCGTTCATGCATCTGGGATTCCCGAGCTACTTCCGGATTGAACTGGCCTGCATCAAGGTTGCGGGAGTGGCGGCACTGCTGATACCGGCGGTGCCGCCACGCTTGAAGGAGTGGGCCTACGCGGGATTCGCCATCACACTCGGGTCGGCGCTGATCGCGCACCTGAGTGTGGGAGATGGTCCGCAGGCATGGGCCTGGGCAGCGGCGACAGCGGTGCTGTGGGCGCTCTCGTACTTCCTATGGAGGCGAATCCAAAGCGGCTTGGCACAAGCTTAGCCAGACCGGCTCAACGGACAATCGGAAAGGCTGCGGACTTTGAGTTTGACTCCAGATGAGCAAGCTGAAGGTCGAGACCGGGCCCGGCCGGCGCCGGCTCGAAGGCGGGAACGCGCAGGTTTGGCATGGGCGCCACGTTGAAGAGCTTCTGGCACAGAATGGCGAAGAGACGTGCCCATGAGTTCGCCTTCTTGCGGCGGGCGCTGTCGGTAGCGATTCCAGTGTTGGCATACATCTGCCGATAGAGCTTGGAGACGAAGACGAAGGCGAGGCGAGCGCGCATATTGGGGGTGACCGAAGCCCGCTTCCAGATGGCCTTGAGGCTGTAGAAGGCGTCCCACACGCCCTGGGTGCGGGCGCGCATTTCGGCGGAGCCCATGGAGGGGTGCGGCATCATCAATTTGGGGCGTTCCGCCGCTGGAATCAGCCAGTATCGGGTGATCGGGACCTGGTTGACTTTGGGCGCAGCGTCGCCGAGCTCTTTCTCCCAGCGGTTGAAGTCGATGGTTCCCGGCAGAGGAGTGAGCATGACGAACTGGGCGAACGCGATATCCGCCTGTTCGGCGAGCTTCCGCGTGGCCTCGAAGGTATCGGGTTTGTCGGTGGGAAGGCCGAAGATGAAGGAGCCAAGAATATGAACTCCGTTTTCGCGGAAGACCTTCAGACGGCGGGCGAGGTTGTCGCCGGAGAGATTAAAATCCTTGAAAACCGCCTTCAGCCCTTCGGCCGTGACGGCTTCGACGCCGACCAGCGCTCCGAGGATATGCGCCTTGCGCATGGCCTTCAGATACTCGGTATCCTCAGCCGCTTCCATGGTGATCTGGGTGAAGAAGACGACGTCGCGCGGCAGCCTCGAGAGCTGGTGCATGAGCTCGAACTTCTCTGCCCGGGTCTTCTCCAGAGCGGCAAGTTTTTCGAAGTTTTTCTGTTCCCGCGCGAGTCGTAGATCGGTCTGGCTGACCGGGTAAAAGTTGTCGTCAGCGAGGGTCATGAAGCGGATGCCACGGCGGCGGAGTTCCACGATTTCGCGAATGACCGGCTCGTAGGGCCGCTGGCGCGGACGCTGGCCATCGGTTCGCCAGACGGAGCAGAACGAGCAGTGCTTGGGACAACCGCGGGTGGTCTGCACGGAGCCCCACATGTACTTGCCTTCGGGCAGCAGATCCCAGCGAGCCTCTTTGAACTGATCCGCTTCCAGGCGGCCACCCTCGTACAGCGGACGGGGTTGAGAGCGGGTACAGTCGCGCAGGGCCTCGGCCCAGGCGAGGTCGCCATCTCCACGGACAACAGAGTGGGCTTCTCCACGTTCAAAGGCTTCCTCGGGATACAGCGATGCATGCACGCCCCCGAAGACGACCCAGGCGCCACGCTGGCGGGCGATCCGGCCAACTTCATATCCGCGAAGGGCATTGAGGGTGTGGATTCCTATACCTACGATGTCGCCCGCCTGAATTGTTTCCGGGTCGAGCTGTTCGAGAGTCTCGTCGACGAGCACTGGAGTGCCGAATTCCGCCGGGGTAGCGCCGGCAATGACAAACATCCAACGCGGCGTGATGACTGCGATGCCAAAGGAGCTCTCGCTGGGATTGATGAGATGGACTGACACTTTCAAACCTCTTAAGGGGTGAATCTTGCGCGCAGTGGAAGGCGAAATACAGCGTGGCCTGCAGGAAGCGAGCGGAATTGCCGGCGAAGATCAGATTTGAAGAGGTAGATTGAACGACGCGAAGAACTGCATAGGAAGCGGAGGCCGATGAGAGAGCCGAACAGCCGGCGCATCCTGGGCATCAAGACGGTTACGCCTTTGGAGAGCGCTGAGCCGGCAGATCCAAGGGCTGATGCAGAACAAAGCGGCTACGCCCTGACGGCAGAGGTGCGCAACCAGAAGCATCAGGCCGACCAGGGCAAGAAACGCAAGAATATTGGTTTCAAGGTCCTGGCCCTGCGGGAAGTTATCCAGGCCGCCGTACCGCTCCGACCATGGGATAGCGGCCAACAGAGCTCCGACCAGCGCAAGCAGAAGGCGGCTGAGCGAGAGAAACTGTCGCGTCGGGCGAATTGGGGTGGAGAGAGTCACTCAGTTTCCGTGGAACCACATCTTGCCATGGAACTTGCGCTATGAAAGTAAGACGGCTGCCTGAGCGAATTGGTCGCCTTCAGGACGTGGTACTCGGTCCGCTTTGGGTCATTTCATCTTAGTCGTTGCGGCCGGCTGGTGGATGCGGCCGAGGACGGCAGTACCCGCGGCGAGAGGCTTTTCGACAATGTGCCACAGGTCGCCTGAGGTGTCGAGCAAGACCCGGAGCACAGGGATCTGAATGCGGGTGCCGCTGCGAGAGATAGCTTCGAGCACGCCGGTGTGTCCCGGCTGGAACGCAGTGTTGCTAAGGGCCACACGCCAGCGAACCTCGTCATCCAGCCTGGATTCCAGCTGGATATCGGTGATGGAGGCTGAGAACTCTGCCGGTGCGTTCACCTGGAACCGCCCCACTGCGGTTGAAAGCCGCGAGTATAAAGTTGCTGAAACTGCTTTGACAGGGTTGGCTTCATCGTAGTGGGCGTGTCAGGTCAGGTCCTCGGTGTCGAACGGCGTTACTTTCCTACCCAGCGCGGAAAGATCGTGGGAGCGGACCAGTCCTTCCACGACAGCATCCACCTCTTCGGAACCGACTTCAGCTGTGGCCGTCATGGCAGCGATCGGTTCGGGTGCCTGAAGGGTTTCAAGCAGCACCGTGCAGTGGGCCTGGGCGACGTGATCCAGGCCGAGGCCCTCGGGCGTCTTAGCCTTAATGCCCACCTCACCAGGCTTGATACCGAGCAGTTCGGCGACGTGGTCGCGCAGCTCACCAGCGATGGGGACGATCTTCGGCTTGGCCATGATCAGGACGGTATCTATATTCAGGATCTTGTATCCGGCCGTAGCTACCTCTTCGAGCGCCGTCTGCAGGAACACGCTGGAGGCAGCGCCCTTCCAGCGCGGATCACTGGGCGGGAAAAAGGTCCCGATATCTCCCGCCGAGACAGCGCCGAGCAGCGCATCGGTGATGGCGTGGAGCAGGACATCTCCGTCGGAGTGGCCGGCGAGCCCTTCAGGATGATCGATGGGCATGCCGCCGATCACCAGGGGAACTCCGGCCTGGAAGGTGTGAGAGTCATAGCCGTATCCGATGCGCATGCTCATTTGGAACTCCGCAGATAGAACTCGGCGAGTTCCAGATCGCCGGGCTGGGTGATCTTGAAATTGTGCGGCGACCCGGCGACAACGGCAACCTCGATTCCGGCGCGCTCGAGCAGGCTGGCCTCATCCGTTCCGGTAAAGCCATCTGCGACGGCATCGGAGAAGGCGCGCTGGAGCAGCCCGCAGCGGGCGCCCTGCGGAGTCTGGGCAAGCACAATGCGCTCCCGCGGGATGGTGGCGGTGACGATCGCTCCATGCGAGGTGCGGTCGACCTGCTTGATTGTGTCGACCGCGGGCATGCCGACGATCGCGGCCCCGTGCTCTGCGATGGCGTCGATCGTACGTTCGATGGTTGCGGGGTCGATGAGCGGCCGCGCAGCATCATGGACGAGTACGATATCGTCCTCCCCGCAGCGGGCTTGGGAAGCGAGCTGCTCAAGTGCATTCCAGACGGATTGCTGGCGGACATCTCCGCCCGCGACGACGTGGACTCGGGTTCCGAGCTGAAATTCATCGAGCTGCTGGCGCACGCGTTCGATCTCGCGCTTTTGGACAGCGACGTAGATGGCCTCCACGCGCGGAATCGAGAGGAATGCCCGTAGAGAGTGCACCAGT
Source organism: Acidobacteriaceae bacterium (assembly GCA_025929125.1). Classification (GTDB taxonomy): domain Bacteria; phylum Acidobacteriota; class Terriglobia; order Terriglobales; family Acidobacteriaceae; genus Edaphobacter. Next base: position 9,697 of record JAICMT010000006.1, read on the forward strand.
ACAGGGACCCCAGCGAGGCTTAGGAACTGCTTCGGTGTTGACGTTCCGGTGGCGGCAGTCATGCGCGTTCCAATGCCGGCAGCGGGAAGAATTACAAATACACGCATCGAAACCGGAGTATACCAAGATGCGCGAAGAGTGCTCCCACACGAGCGCAGCAACGGAGGGAACACGGCACCCCGTCATGCCTGCGGAACCTGTGTTGCACTGTAGGATGGAGCTCGATGGCAGGGAAGGCTCCCAGGCTGAATCGCGAACACATTCGACCGGGCGACCGGGTGTGCGCCGCGGTGTCCGGAGGAGCCGATTCCGTGGCTATGCTGCTGCTTCTGCACGCTGAGAATACGCTCCAAAAAAATGCACTGGGAGTGGGTCTCTCCGCCGTGCACGTGCATCACGGGCTGCGCGGGCAGGACGCGGATGACGACCTCGAATTCGTGCGGGAGCTGTGCCTGAAGCTGGAGGTTCCGCTGCACGTGGATAGGGCAAGTGTTCCGGAGCGCCTTGCAGCAGACGCCAACCCCGCCCGCTCGGAGACGCTGGAAGAGGCCGCGCGCATTTTGCGTTACGGGATATTCGAGCGGCTGATCCGCGATGGCCATGCTGATTGCGTCCTGACTGCCCATACGCTCGACGACCAGGCCGAAACCGTGGTGATGAAGCTGCTGCGCGGAGCATGGACAGAGGGCCTGGCCGGCATCTATCCCGCGGTTGCGGTGGATAGGGCCTGGCCGGATTCGCGCGGGCAAATTGTGCGGCCGCTACTTGCGGTGCGCCGCGCGGAGCTGCTCGCTTACCTGGAAGAACGCGGGCAGGCCTGGCGGACGGACTCCACGAATTCCGACGTGTCGTTTACTCGCAACCGAATTCGGCACAGCCTCTTGCCAATCCTGCGGGAGTACAACCCATCCGTAGACCAAACCCTTGCCCACCTCGCGGAGCTGGCGCGCGACGAGGAGGCAAGGTGGCAGGCAGAGCTCTCGCGGATTCTGCCGCAGGTGCTCCTTCCGGGCAAGCCGGTGCGCGGCGGGGGCCGGGCGGTGAGCACCGGCGCCCATGGAAGAGCGGTTGCGATTGAGGTAGAGCGGCTGAAGACAATGGAGCGCGCCACGGCGCGGCGAGTGCTGCGGGCGGCAGTCAGACAGCTGGGGGGAGCGCTGAATTTCCAGCAGACTGAGAGGCTGCTGCAACTCGCGCTCGGAGAGGCAAAGTCAGGTCGCATCGAGGTGTCGGCCGGACTAGCGGCGCAACGGAGCATACGTGAGGTCCGGATCAGCATGGAAGACACAAGGAGCATGCGCTCTCAGGACTTGCGAGGCCAGGTAAGTTGATGGAAAACAATGCTTAAACGAGTGGCTCAGCCCAGGAAGTGCGGGTTTTAACCTGTCTCTTGGGCGGGGGAAGCGGGTTGGCTACAAGAGGCTGGCTTTCTGCGAAGGTTGTATGCCCATGTGGCGCAGGCGAGAGTAGAATCAAATTCTCGGTAAGTGCGCCCATGCCCGACCTGGGACACTGCTTCAGCCCTGCAAGTCTCTGGAACCGATCGGTACGAAATGACGTCTAATAATTGATCGTGGGGCAGCTCGCAAGCGGGATTTGTGCCGTTCGCACGCTAAAACCGCAGCTTCTCACACGTGGGTGATTAAGCCGGAATTGAGGAAAAGCGATTGAACTCGACCGTTAAACAGATTCTGATCTGGGTGGTCCTGATTGCCGCCGTGTTATGCCTGTGGACGCTAGTGAGCAAGAATGTGGGCGGACAGCACGATCAAGCCATTTCCTATAGCGACCTCCTGCACAGGGCTCAGGACGGCAAGATCAAGGACGTCATTATCGACGGAAACACGGTCACGGGCCATTTGACGAACAATGACCAGTTCCACACGACCGTTCCGGCCAACGATCCTGAGATGTACCCGCTGCTGTTGAGCAAGGGTGTCAGCATCACCAACAAGGACCAGAACGGAAACTACTGGGTTTCCATGCTGGTTTCGGTGGCGCCGTTCGCGTTGCTGCTGGGTCTCTGGTTCTTCCTGCTGCGGCAGATGCAGTCGGGTGGCAACAAGGCCATGAGCTTCGGTAAGAGCCGGGCGCGGTTGCTGTCCATGCAGCAGAAGAAGGTCACGTTCAAAGACGTGGCGGGCGTGGATGAGGCCAAGGAAGAGTTGAAGGAAATCATCGAATTTCTGCGTGAAGCGCAGAAGTTCCAGCGGCTCGGCGGGCGTATTCCGAAGGGCGTGCTTCTCGTCGGACCTCCGGGAACGGGTAAGACTCTGCTCGCACGTGCTGTCGCCGGCGAGGCGAATGTGCCGTTCTTCTCCATCTCCGGCTCGGATTTTGTGGAGATGTTTGTCGGCGTGGGCGCCAGCCGCGTTCGCGACCTGTTCGAGCAGGGTAAGAAGAACGCACCCTGCATCATCTTTATCGACGAGATTGACGCGGTTGGACGCCACCGCGGCGCCGGCCTGGGAGGCGGACACGACGAGCGCGAGCAGACGCTGAACCAGCTGCTGGTCGAGATGGACGGCTTTGAGTCCAACGACGGCGTGATCCTGATTGCGGCGACCAACCGTCCCGACGTGCTCGATCCGGCGCTGCTGCGGCCGGGCCGTTTCGATCGTCGTGTGATTGTGGACCGGCCTGACATTCGTGGGCGTGAAGAGGTCCTGCGCGTGCACTCGAAGAAAGTGCCGATGGCCGAGGACGTGAACCTGAATGTGCTGGCTCGCGGTACCCCGGGCTTCTCCGGCGCCGACCTTGCCAACATGGTGAACGAGGCAGCCTTGACGGCTGCCAGGTTCAATCGCAAGGCCGTCCACATGTATGACTTCGAAGTTGCCAAAGACAAGGTGCTGATGGGTGCCGAACGCAAGTCGATGCTGCTGACGGATGACGAGAAACGCGACACGGCTTACCATGAGGCCGGTCACGTGCTGGTTGCCGCCAAGCGCAAGCATGCCGACCCGCTGCACAAGGTGACCATCATTCCACGCGGTATGGCGCTGGGCGTAACCATGCACCTGCCGGAGGAGGACAAGCACACCGTCACCCGGGATTACCTGGAGACGCAGCTTGCGATCCTGATGGGAGGACGCTGTGCTGAAGAGATCTTCATGAACCGACAGACGACGGGAGCCGGCAACGATATCGTTCGCGCGACGGAGCTTGCTCGCAAGATGGTCTGCGAGTACGGCATGAGCGACCTCGGCCCGCTGACCTATGGCAAGAAGGAGCAGGAGGTGTTTCTGGGCCGCGATCTGGCACAGGGACGCGACTACTCCGACGACACTGCGAAGCAGATCGACGTCGCAGTGCGGAAGTTCGTGGATGAGGGCTACCGGTCGGCATACAAGATTCTCGAGGAAAACGCCGCCGTGATGCACAGGATGTCCCAGGCGCTGCTCGAGCGGGAAACCCTGGACAAGGCAGAGATCGACTTGCTGATCGAGGGCAAGGATCTGCCGCCGTTCAAGTCGCCTTTAGCGCACGTCGATCCGGGCCCGGGTGACGGGCAGAAGGTTCTGAAGCCTGAGCCTGGCCGCAAGCCCGGCTTCGGAGAAGGCCAGCCGTCTCCCGCCTAATCCGCATCGTCTAGGAGCATAAGAGAGGGCAGTCGCGGCTGCCCTCTCTGTTTGGTCGAAACTGCTAGCTTGCGAGCTTCTTGGCCGGTTTCTTGACTGTACCCGCGCCATTCTCATCGGCGTCCGAGTTCTTGTATTGCAGCGCCTCCCTGCCCGGTGACGTACTGGCCTTCTGCGCGTCATCCTGCCTGCCCCGATCTTCTCCGGGCAGCTTTCCATTGATGTCTTGTACGGAGAGGCCACCTCCGGGCGCGTCCATCTTGGGTTGAACGAGATGCAGACCGTTGCTTGTCATCCAGGGCCCTCGCATATCGATGTCGTCTTCGTTGCCCTCGCTTGTGGACCCGTTGAAATACTCATCCACGATCCCGGGAGTCGGCTTCAGCATTCCGATGGAGAAAGGGTTCTTTTCCATGGATTCCAGCGCCGCAGAGAATGCCTTCATGTGGGTTATCTCGCGTGTCATCAAAAACTGCAGGGCGTCAATCGTGCCGGCGTCCTGGGTATGATCGATCAGGCGCTCATAGACGATCTTCGCGCGGGCCTCGGCTGCAATGTTGCTCCGGAGATCCACATCAAGTTCGCCAGTGATCTTGAGGTAGGTGGCGGTCCAGGGATTTCCCATGGAGTCGAAAAGGTTGACGCCTCCACCCCCGGCGATGCTTACCAGCGGATCAGCCTCTGCGGCCTCTCGATTGGTTTTCATCGGCTTCAGGTGCATGCGAATCAGTGCACCGACAATTTCCAGATGGCTCAATTCCTCCGTGCCTATATCGAGCAGAAGATCGCGGCGCCCGAGATCTTCCAAACAGTTCCAGCCCTGGATAGTGTATTGCATAGCGGCTGCGAGTTCTCCGTTCGCACCGCCAAACTGCTCGAGCAGCATATTGCCGAACCGGACGTCGGGCTCGCCGATATTGACGGTGTACATCAGCTTCTTCACGTGGTGATACATAGGATGTCCTCGTGGCTTCTTAGAGTTCTAGCGTCGCGTACCCGGTGTTCGATGCGATATTCCTGCAATAAAGCTGGCCTTGCGCTACAGCGGACGGATGCGAGAATGGGGTGAGCCTATTCATGCACTCTTGCAATCCGAAAACCGTGCTGCGGGATTGTTTGAGCCTTGTCCTTTTGGCGGCTGTCACGGCGTTGTTTGCGGGGTGTGGATATCACACGGCAGGAGCTGCCACGCACATTCCTGTCAGCGTGCGGACGATCTCCGTTCCTGTGTTCGCAACCCGGGCGCAGTCGTACCGGACGGAGATGGTGTTTACTCAGGCAGTCGTGCGGGAGCTGAACATTCGTACCAGATACCGGGTGGTGACCGACAAGGCAGCAGAGACTGACGCCGTACTGAGCGGCACCATTCTGAACGAATCGTCCGTGCCCCTGACCTACGATTCAACCACCGGGCAGACCTCCAGTTATCTGGTTACAATCACGGCCAAGGTCCTGCTGACTGCGCACGATGGCCGCGTGCTCTACCGGAATGACGCGCTGGCCTTTCGCGAGCAGTATCAGTCCACCCAGGACCTCGGCGGCTTTATCCGCGAGGATCAGCCCGCCTTGCAACGGCTTGCAAAAGATTTTGCGCAGACGGTGGTGAGCGATATGCTGGAGTCGTTCTGATGCCGC
>JAICMT010000095.1 GCA_025929125.1 Acidobacteriaceae bacterium
AGCTGGCGCCGCCCTCGACCACCGCGCTGCCCACGTCGGATTGGCCCTGGAAGAGTCCAATCGGCGTCTCAACCGTTCTTGGAGGCCGATGAAAATCCGCTGGCGGTGCGACCTGCTTGTGAGTCGTTGAGCCGGGGTATGCCCAATCCGGAACAGCTGGATTCTGGGCCGTCAGCTGCCCCTGCTGGGCAGTGATTACCCCGCTGAAGGAGAGCGCCGCAGTCAGAAGCATTGCTGGAATCAATTTCATACAGTGGCCGAACTATATGGAGCCGCGCTGAAAAGTGTCAATTTCGCCAATCGCCAATCAAGGGCTGCTCTAAAACTCCAGTGCAATCTTGCCGAAGTGGCCGCCAGATTTCTGCAACCGAAACGCATCCGCGATCTGCTCGAGCGGGTACGTACGATCGATCACCGGCTTGAGCTGAAGCACTTCGACCGCGCGCACAAAGTCCAACTGGTTGCGCCGGCTGCCTACGATCAGCCCCTGCAGCCGCTGCTGCTTGCGCATCATTGCCGCCGTAGGCACCTCGCCGCCGATCCCGGTAAGCACTCCAATCAGCGCAATGTGGCCGCCCACGCGTGCAGCCCGGATGGATTGAGCCAACGTTGCCGGTCCACCTACCTCGACAACATGATCCACTCCGCGGCCATCGGTTAGCTCCGCAACCCGCTTCCCCCACTCGGGCTCACTGCGGTAGTTGATGAGCTCGTCCGCACCAAGATCGCGGCAGCGCGCTAGCTTCTCATCTGACGAGGAAGTCGCAATCACCCTTGCACCCATGGCCTTCGCCAGCTGAAGCGCGAAGATGGAGACGCCACCCGTTCCTAGCACCAGTACCGATTCGCCAGGTATCAGGCCACCTTCTACAACCAGGGCGCGCCACGCCGTCAGACCCGCAGTGGTCAGGGTAGCGGCCTGGGTGTGGCTATACCCGCGCGGAGCGTGAGTGAATGCGCTGACCGGCCTTACCACGACCTCGCATGCAAAGCCGTCCACGCCATCGCCCGGAGTTGTGGCGAAGTCGCCGAGGGTCGCTCCTCCATCCAGCCAGGTCGGGAAGAACGTGGACACCACAGACGCGCCCGGAGCAAACTCTGTGACTCCTGGCCCGACCGCCTCCACCACTCCGGCGCCGTCGGACATCGGAATCCGGTCCTCCGCTGCCCGCATCTGCCCCGACACGACACTCAGGTCGTGATAATTGAGCGAGCTCGCATGCACCCGTACACGAATTTGGCCTGGTCCCGGATCTCCGGGGTCGGCAATCTCTGTTAGCTCCAGTCGGTCTAGCCCACCGGGTTGCCGATAACGCACCGCACGCATAACCATCCTCCTGCATTCAAGCCTATGCCGATCAAGCCTGCGTTGCCCAGTTAGTTCGGCTTGGGGTCCGGGGGAGCCGCGGCAGGCGGGGTCACATTATGGAGAGACGAGGTCACCACCTCCACCGCGCCGAAATGCCCGGTGTGCTCGTCGCGCACTCCGATGCGCAGAAAGTACTCCCCCTTTGCCGGGGTGCTAATCTCCTGGCGCCAGATCATTCCTTCGGCTGCTGCTTTGCGAAGCTGCTCGAGCGGAGCGGCGATCGCCAAACGCGTTTGCTGACTATTCACCAGTTCACCGTTCGGCGTGTACACCAGAATCAGCAGGTCGAATGCGCCGTGCACATTTCCATCCGCCGCTCGCACAAAGTTCAGCGTCGACAGGCCGGGGGCGATGTTCACCGCATACCGCCGGAAGGGTCCACCCTGCTTTCCTGTGGGGCGGTTGCCCTTGGCAACGCTCTCTTCCGTCTTTCCCGGTGGCGTGGCGGGCACAACTCCCACCTCCAGCAGAATCTCCGTCGGCACCGGCGCACCCCGCATCATTGCCAGAGTGAGTGCGTCATGCGGATTCGGCGCCACTCCTGCTCCGGCAGCCGCATCCATCCGCGCACCTGCGCCTGCGTTCTGCGGTTTTGAAGGCAGGTCGGCGTAGTAACCCTGCCGGTAAGCCAACGTGAGTCCAGAGCGAGCCACTCGAACCCGGATCTTGCGGAATTTTCCGTCCTCGGCTGAATTCGAAGGCACATACGCCATGGAGTAGAAATTGGAGCCTTCTTCGATCGCCGAACGCGCTGCAGCCGCCAGTCCATTGGTATTCACGAAAGCGCGGCCGCCGGTGGCCGCAGCCATCTCCAGCATAGTTCCGTGCTCCTGCGCGGTCTGAACAAAGAATTTTTGATTGCTCTGTTGCATACGGGCACCGCTTGGGTTGGCGTTCGTGGCCGCATCAAACATCGGTGATCCGAACAGACCACGGGCATCAACCGGGTACACGGCAACCTGTGCGGCGGAAAGCATCTTCACCGTCTGCCGAAACTCATCCTCCACATCTGCCATTGCACGGAATGGGTCGGGAGTTGATCCAGTGTTGTCCGGCAGCACATTGATGGGAAACGATCCTGAAAACCAGATCAGGTTCTTTCGTCCCGGCAGCATCGCCAGATATCGAGCGAGCTGATTCATAGCATCCAGCGTGGTTTTCGACCGGACATTCTGCTGCTGGACTTGGATAATATCCTCAAATTCCCGCAGGTTGGCGACGACATCCGGGCTGATCCCTGGCATCTGCTCCAGTTGGTCCGCGATGCTGTCCTGGATTCCTCCGCCTCCTACCTGATCGTCCAGCAGGGCCGATCCTTTCGCCTTCGTCCTGGTCAACGCCGCCTTCAGAATCTCCGGATCGCTCGTGAATCCCTGCAGCATTGTGAGCCGTTGGTTCAATCCAAAGATCGCTACCCGCGCGCCTGGCTCCAGGGTCTTCAGGAAGTCGAGCAGCTGCTGTCTCACAAAGACCTGATCGGTCATCGGGGTATTCAGCGCATCCAGCAAAACAACATTGACCACTCCATTTGCCGGCACTGGAGTGTAGTTAGTGAATATATTCGCCGGAAGCTTCGGCATCTCGTGAAAACGAGTCGCGTCCACCAGAGTCGACGCCGCGAACTCTTCAAAGTGGGTAACCGCCTGGGCCGCGCCGTTCTCCGTCACGGCAAAGTCGCTCGCCTTCAGACCGTGCACCGGTCTGCCTTTGCTGTCCTTGACGACCACGTCGAGGGTGACTAACTTCGCATTCGCCTTGATCGTGGTGACCGACTTCTCGCTGGCGTCACCAGCGGCCGTGGGAGTACTGGGCGCGGGGCTCTGCCCGCCCGCAATCGAACACAGCGCCAGCATCAGCACACCAGTCACCCTGAGAACACGCATCCCGAAACTCCTCTGCCGCAGCCAGCCAATTTGTACAGGTTCAGCCATGGTACTCCGTCACCTGCGGAACTGATCCTCGAGACCTCGCCGATCCAACGTTCAAAACGGTTGCATTTCCCAGTGTTACCCTCGTTCACCAGGGAATCCTATGGCCGCCGACCCCAGCCGCGTCATCTCAAACCTTCGCGAACTCGCCGCGCTCACCTCGGATGAGAACGGCGCTCAGCGCGTCGCCTTCACACCTACCTGGCAGAAGGCGCGTGACTGGTTCGCCGGCAAGCTCAGCGGGCTACCCGTTGGGCGGCACCGCGATGCCGCCGGAAACGTCTGGCTCACCCTGCCCGGCGAGTCTCCCCGCTCGCTTGTTCTCGGTTCCCATCTGGATTCGGTACCCAATGGCGGATGGCTCGACGGCGCTCTCGGCGTACTCACCGCACTCGAGGTGCTCCGCTCCATCGCCGAGGATTGCAACGGGCGGCCTCCGTTCACGCTGCGCCTGGTCGATTGGGCCGATGAAGAGGGTGCGCGTTTCGGACGGTCTCTCTTCGGCTCTTCCGCCTTCGCCGGTAAAGACTCGATCGCGGCTGACCGCCTTCGTAGCGATCGCGATGGCATAACGCTCGAGGCGGCTCTCGATGAGAACGGAATCGAGATCGACCGAATCGGAGATGCGTCTGCCGAACAGGAGAACATCGCCGCTTACCTGGAACTGCATATCGAGCAGGGGCCTGTCCTCGAACGCCTCGGGCTGCCTTTAGCGACCGTGCTCGGCACCAAGGGCGTGGAACGGCACGCCATTACCTTTCGCGGGCAGGAGGCCCATTCCGGCTCGACCCCCATGCAGGACCGGCGCGATGCGCTCGCCGCCGCCGCGCGGCTCGCACTTGAGATCTACACCATCGCCGGAAGGCATAAGGATGCGGTGTGCACTATGGGATCGGTCAAAACCTTTCCCGGCATCGTCACCGCGGTTGTGGGCCGCTGCGAGTGCACGCTCGATCAGCGCGATCTCTCGCCCGATGTTCTTGCCCAGATGTATCGGGAAGCCATCGAGGCCAGCGAGCGCTTCGCTTCCCAGCAGGGCTGCACGGTGGAGTGGTCGCGCATCTGGAGCATCGAGCCGATTCCCTTCCACCCGAAGCTGATTGCGCTCTGCCGCGAATCGATCGAGGAGATTGCGCCCGGCTGCCCCAGTCTGCCCTCGGGCCCACTGCACGACGCCGCCGAGGTCGCCCGAGCCGGTATCCCTACCGTGATGATGTTCACGCAATCGCTCGGCGGCATCAGTCACAACAAGGTCGAGGACTCGAGCGAGGAGCACCTCGGGCTCGCCGTCGCCGCATTCGACCGGCTCGCGCGCAAGACCCTCACCTGGCTCGGCCAAGAATAAGCGCTGGTAGAGCCCTGCATTGAGGCGAATTACTAGTGAACGCTAGTCATCTGCGCGCTCACGCTTGTAAGGCGTTTGCATCCGTGCCCGCGCTTCGTTCAACGCACCCTGGGTGTTGTCGTTGGTCTGCACTGCGAGCCGGTACTCGTTCACTGCGCGCTCGCGCTGGCCGGTTACGTCGAAGATGTACCCCAGATGGATGTGGCTCCAGACCTCGGTCCATTTCGGGTCCCCGTCGCCGCGCAGAGCATCGCGGAAACTGTTTGCGGCCGACTGATAGTTGCGCTGCATGAAGAACACTTCACCGATGCGATACGCCGCCAGCGAGCTTGTCTTATTTGCATCCAGCGCCTTCTGGTACTCACCGAGCGCGCCCGTCAGATCGCCCTGCGCCACAAGCTGCTGGCCACGCAACACCGCGATGCGAACCGCAAGGTCCGGCGTGCTCTTCAGAATCCAGTTCTCCGGATCGATCTGGATTCGGCGCGGACGTCCAAAGGTTTCCACTGTAAACGGCGAGTCCGTCCCCGCTACGTCGACGCGGCGCACCTCGGTCTTGCCATCGGTTTCAATGCGCAACTCGACCGGCATCCGGAAGAGATCGAGGTCTTCGCTGATGGATCCAGTGGTGCGGAAGCCCTTATTGCTTCCGAGGCGGTAGACCGCGTACTTGTTGGTGAAGGCGGGCGCTCCGGTGCCATCCAGCCACTGGGCGAAAAAGGCAGTCAGTTGCAGATGGCTCTGCCCCTCCGCAACCTTCTCGATATCGGAGGTTCGGATCCCTTTATCGGTGTACTGGGAAAGAGTGGCTCTGAGAAAGTTCTTGAAGACCTCATCTCCCATCTCCCAACGCAGCATATGGAACACCATTGCACCCTTCTCCAGGGTCATGGACTGGAATTGCGGCGAGAACGGATCCAGGCGGCCAAGCGACGTCAGGGGCTCGGTGTCATAAGCCAGCGCTCCGGCTGAGACATCCGTCACGGCAGACTGGAAGGCGTTCTTTCCCGCCGAGTCCTCGAGGTACATCAACTCGCCGTAGCGGCTCATGCCGTTGGTGATCCAGGCATCGTTCAACGTGGCGGGCGAAACCTCCGATCCCCACCACTGATGGCTCAGAGTGTTGGCCAGCAGCCGCTGTGCATTCTTGTCGCCGATGCGATTACCCGCGATCATCGCCATTTCGGGAGCCCACGAGGCAGAGACCGAATCATCGGGAATTTCGACGACATTAATCCGCCCGGACTCCGGCTGCCCAAAGACCCCGGTCAGGAACTCGAACTGGCGTCCCGCAAGTGCTGCGAATTCCGCTGCTCCGGCCTTGTGCTTCTCCGTCGTGTACACCGAGATGTTGTTCATACCGCCATGTACCGGGGGCAGAAACTTGCCGGCGACGATCGAACCGGGGAATCCGGGCTTCGACCAGATAAAGCTGTACTCCGTCTTCGCGTTATCGGCCTTTTTGGCCGGCGTACCGCTTCCGACGACGGTGTAGTCCGAGGGCACCCGGATGTGCATCTCCGCCGTGAAGCGGTCCGTGTACAGGCCTACCATGGGAAACCAGCGCCCGGGATAGAGTAGGACAGTGACCGGGTCGGCGACAGCGGCCATCTTGATTCCTTCGACCGGGCTGGTGTCGACTCC
>JAICMT010000517.1 GCA_025929125.1 Acidobacteriaceae bacterium
CACGCGTAGATGCCGGCTCAGGTTGCCGTCCGTCAGCGCGCACAGCTCCTTCAGGTCCACAAACGTCAGGCCCTTCGGATGCGTCACCAGCGAGGTCAGCACGCTCAGCCGCGCGCGCTCATGGATCACGCGATCCAGCCCCTCGTATGCGAATGGCGCGCCTTTACTCTTCATCCACGCCTCCCTCCGCACCTGCGTACAACGCCGCGGCAATCAACATCTGACCGGCCCCGTAGGCCAGCCCCATGGTCCACGGCGACAGCGCCCGCGCGTCGCCGAATGCCAGGCACACCAGCGCCGTCAGCAGATACCACGCGCCGCCCAGCATCACCTGTCGCGGCAGAAAGCGGCACGACGAAAACACGCCCAGGCTATAGATGAGCTGCCACATCCCCGGCAGCATCCAGACGGCCTGCGGCACAAACCGCACCAGCACCACCGTGACTGCTAGCCCAGCCGCCAAGGCTGGCACAAACTGCTCCACCGCCATGCGGATCATCTCGTCCGCCATGGCCGAGTGCATGCGCCGCGCCCGCGTCTGCATCTGCACCACAATCAGCGCGCCGGAAACCGCTGCGGTCGCAATCCACACCGCCAGATATCCGCCGATGTGCTCCGCGGGCAGCGTCACCCATCTCGCCTGCACCGCAGCGCCAAGCGCGGCCATTGCGCCGGTCGCGGCCAGCGTCGCCGGGCCGTAGCCGCGAAACTCCGTTGACCGCGCCATCTGTCGGCGGATGTGGCTCAGTTCCGTCAGTGCCTTGTCCAGGTCGCCCATACTTTACATTGCAAAGTAGCGCGCAATGGTGACCGGTGTCAAACCGGAAGTACATCCGCGAATACGAAGTTATCCCGCGTCACGACCTCTCCAGCCTCCACGGCAATCGCAGAGGAGAACACCGGAGCGGCATACACGAAGGAGTGGAACTCGCCATTCTCGCCGCAGGGATCGATTCCATCCGGCAGGTCGCGCAGCAGAGCCGCATCGAACGCGCGCCCAGCGAATGATGCATCGAGCTTCGCCGGGTCCACGCAGGTCAGCTTCGCGCGCACGCCGCCGGCAATCATTTGTTGCGCCAGTTCGCCGGTTGGAATCCCCCACACCGGAAACAGCGGCTCCAGCGCGGTGCCGGCGAGCTGCTTCACGCGATAGGCGCGGATGTCCTCGAGAAACAGATCGCCGAACGCGACGGCGTCCACGCCTTCCGCAAGTGCACGCTCCATCACCGCGCGCATCCTGCACTCATAGTCGTCATTGGAGCAGGGCCACGGCAGCTCTATCTCCCACAGCGGCAGCCCGGCGCGCTCTGCCTGCATCTTCACCAACGTCCGACGCACGGCGTGCATTGCTACGCGGTCCGCTGCGGTGTTGAAGGTGGTCAGCAGCGCCACCACTTCCACGTCCGGCTGTTGCCGCAGCAAATGCAGTGCCCATGCGCTGTCTTTGCCACTGCTCCACGAAAGTAAAACTCGCTTCATGCCTGCGCCGCCATCGCGCGAATTCCGCTTCGCGCACCCGTCTCGGCCCACACCCACTCACCCTTGCGCGTCTCGGCGAACTGCACTCCGTGCAGGATCTCTGCGATGATCTCCGCCGTGCGCGAGACCGTC
>JAICMT010000144.1 GCA_025929125.1 Acidobacteriaceae bacterium
AGCGCCACGTCGTGCAGCAGCGCATTGTCATTCGGAGCCGTCATACCGGAGTCCGGCCAGTAGCCCTGGTCCAGCACCAGCCGCAGCTTCAGCGGCCTCCCATTCAGGATCACGCGGTCGCCCTGGATCGTTACAGAGCGAATCGCCGTATAGCTCTGCACCTCATCGATGACCTTGCCGGTCTCGTCCCGCAGCTCCAGTTGCGCATCGATCAGTGTGGGGGACTGAGGGCTCCAGAGCAGCTCATTCCGATAGTCGTCGACTCCGGGATCTGACAGGGCGATCTTCCGGTGCACCTCTCCGGCGATCACCTCGTAGCTGTCATTGGCCAGCACCTGATCCCCTGCCGAGAGCCGCACGTAGAGTGTTGCCTTCTGCGCCGACGGCGAACTGATCGCGGCATCCAACCCGATGTCCCACCGGTCCAGACTCGAGGACCACGCAATAGAGTGGATGTGCGTCTCTGGCACGGTCTCCATCCATACGGTCTGCCAGATTCCCGTGGTCCGCGGATACCAGATGGAGTGTGGTTCCAGCTTCCAGTCCTGCTTGCCGCGCGGCTTAGCCAGGTCGGCAGGGTCGTCCTCTGCGCGGACGATGATCTCCTGCTGCCCATCTTCATGCAGCACGTCCGTAATATCGAAGTGGAACGGGGTATAGCCACCTTTGTGACTGCCTACCCTTTTGCCATTTACCCAGACGACTGTGCTGTAGTCCACAGCCTCAAAGCGCAGCAGCAAGCGCTTCCCCGGCCCCGGATGCTTCGCATCGCAGGCGCGCCTGTACCACACTGCGGAATAGAACCCAGTGTCATGTACGCCGCTGGTCTTCGTCTCCGGACTGAAAGGAACGAATATCTTCTGGTCGAACCGCGCGTCAGCCGGCAGCTGCCACTCTGCCCGGGCATCGATCGCGAAATCCCATTCACCATTCAGGCAGGCCCACGCGCTGCGCCTCATCTGCGGGCGGGGAAAAGACGGCGCAATCTCTTCGAGGACATTTACAGTCAAAGGTCTCTCCTCTCGTCTTTACGCGGCGTGCTCCGTTCCCGCGCTTCTTCCTCAGGATACCGGGAAATGTTTCCTCGATTCCCTCAGGGATACGCTGCAGCTTAATAATCCTCGGCTGCGATTACAATCCCGCTTGAGAACGAAATCTCGGGTGACTGAAAGATGACTCAGACCGGAATACTCCGGAGGCTGTTGCAGCCGAGGGTGTCGCTGCGCAGGCTCTCTCTCAATGCTCAGGAGTGGGCGATCGGGCAGCTTGACCGCGTTCCGCGTCCACGACTCGCCCCGCACCTGGAAACCGGCCTAGCGGGCGAACGCGCAGCCCTATTCGAGCTCGGTCGCCGCGGATACGTGGTCGTCGCCCGCCGCTGGACCAGCACCCGCTACCGCGGTGACCTCGATCTCATTGCGTGGCAGGGCGACTGCCTGTGCTTTATCGAGGTGAAGACCCGCACGGCTCACGACATAGCGCCGGCTGAGTCCGCTGTCGATCCCGACAAGCGCCGCACCCTTCGCACTCTTGCCCGTGCCTACCTGCGCGGGTTCCCGGACCGGGAGCGCGCCACCATTCCCACCCGTTTCGACGTGGTCTCCGTCTACCTGCTCGGCGGTCGGCCCGAGTTCCAGTTCTTCCCTGCTGCCTTTGCCTGGGAATAGTAACTCGCATGTTGCTCTCTTCCGGTGTCTAAGGAAGGAGATACAGTAGTACCCAGGAGTGGAGCATGACGCTGCTGAATGCGCCCGAGTTCAACGAGAAGCAGGAAACACGCAAACGAAATATCCTGATCGGCTCCGGAGTGCTGTTCCTCATTCTCGGAACCTTTGCGCTTACCGGATTCGTTCTCGGCCACGGCTGGTTCTTCATCAACCTTCCCGCCGAGCATCACGTCAGCACTTTCCTCGCTGCTCTCCAGGCAAAGGACTACCCCCACGCCTACGCGATCTTCTACAACGATCCTGACTGGCAGCAGCACCCGGACAAGTACAAGGACTATCCGCTTCAGCGGTTCACGGAAGACTTTACGACTGAGAGCGACTGGAAAGGCCTGGTCACGTCATATCACGTTGATTTCTCGCGCCGCGATAAGAGCGGTACCGTCGTCGCCTCCACCATCAACGGCAGCACCAACCTGACCCTGCACTACTCCCGCAAGGATGGCACTCTTGCCTTTTTTCCGTTCGTACTGACTCGCGGCTTCTGAGCCGGCTCAGGCGCGCGAGATAGCAGCAATGGCGTCTCGCTGGATAGCCTGGAGCTCCGGAAGGATCTTCCCTAGCGAAACCGCTTTTGCATCTGCGGTCCCCAAGGCGAAGTAAGCGCACCGGAACAGCTCGAATAGCCGGTCGTAACGCGCCGCCTCAGTCTTCTCCGGCGTAAACGTCTTGTACTCGGGGCAAAGCGCGTCCTGCGCCTCCTCAATGGTCTTGAAGTCTCCGGCTGCGAGGAACGCGAAAATCACCGATCCCAGCGATGTCACATCGCCCTCTGGCACCAGCACCGGCTTGCGCAGCACATTCGCGTAGATCTGGTTCAGCTGCGGATTCTTCTTGGGAATGCCGCCGCCATTGATCACCCGCTTGATCGGCGCTCCATTCTCCTCCATACGATTGAAGATGACTCGTGTGTGCAGCGCCGTCCCTTCCACCGCAGCAAACATCTCGTCTGCCGCCGTGTGATGCAGATTCCACCCGAAGGTCACTCCGCCGAGCGCCGGATTCACCAGCACCGTACGGTCCCCGTTGTCCCAGGTCAGCCGCATCAGCCCCGTCTGGCCTGCCTTCAGATGGGCACTCTCGTCCTGCAGTTCGGCTACCGACTTGCCCGACCGCCGAGCGATGGCCGCGAACACATCACCGACTGCCGACATCCCCGCCTCAATCCCAATCTTCGCCGGATCCACGGACCCAGGCACCACGCCGCACACGCCCGGCACGAGCGTCTGCTTGTCACTCAGCCCGATGATGCAAGTCGAGGTGCCGATCACGTTCACCACATCCCCGAGCCGGATATTGGCTCCGATCGCGTCCCAATGTGCGTCAAACGCGCCCACGGGAATGGGAATCCCCGGCGCGAGTCCCATGGCCTCGGCCCACTTCGGCGAGAGATGTCCGGCGATCTGGTCCGACGTTGCATACCGCCCGGCCAACTTGTCACGCAAGCCGCCCAGCAGCGGGTCCACCGCGCACAGGAACTCCTCCGGCGGCAGCCCACCCCACTTGGGATTCCACATCCACTTGTGCCCCATCGCACACACGCTGCGCGCAACTTGCTTCGGATCGGTGATTCCGCACAGCGTCGCCGCGACCATGTCGCAGTGCTCCAGCGCAGTGACCAGCTTTGGCCTTAGCTCGGGATTGTTTCGCAGCCAGTGCAGCAGCTTGGACCAGCCCCATTCCGAGGAATACACCCCGCCGCACCAGTCGATGCCTTCGAATCCCTTGCCGCCGTGGAACGCGTGTGCCGCCCGGGTAATCTCCACCGCTTCGCCAGCCGCTCTGTGGTCGCACCATAGGTAGTATTCGCCCAGCGGCTCCAGGTTCTCGCCCACCATGATCACGCTCGATCCAGTGGTATCCAGGGCAATCGACTTGATCTCGCTGCCGTCGATTCCGCTCGCCCGCACCGCTTCGCGCATCGCCTCGACCAGAGCCCGCATCTGGTCGTCGTGGCTCTGCGTCTTCAGCTGCGGATCGGTTGCGGAGGTGTGCAGCTCATACTCCGCCACTCCCATCCCCAGCTTGCCGCGCTGCTTGTCAAAGATGGAAACACGCACGCTCAGCGTGCCGAAATCGACTCCCGCAACTACGCTCACTCTGTCTCTCCCGCCGGAAATATCGCCGGAAATAACCGTCGCCTCCGAATTCTAGCTGACCGGAAGGGCTGCCGTTGAATGCGGCTTTCGAGAGGAAAGAGGAGTCGGGTCTGTTAGCTGTAGCGGATCCAGCGCCGGATCTCTGCGAAGTTGGGCCGCTTGCCGTACATCAGCACGCCGATCCGATAAATCCGGCTCGTCACCCACACAATCCCGCAGATCGTCGTCGAGGTCAGCACAATCGAGAGCGCCACCTCCCAGGCCGCAGGATGACCCACCGAAACCCGGAAGTACATCAGTAGTGGCGTGAACAGCGGCACCAGCGCCAGCACCCGCGCCAGAGTATTGTCCGGCGTTGCCATGAGAGTACCCAGCAGGGCAAAGCACGAAAGCAGCGGCAGCACCAGAAACATGTTCATCTGCTGCAGCTCCTGCTCGGAGTTGGTAATCGCTCCCAGGGCCGCGGCAATCGCCGAGTAGAGCAAGTATCCCAGGATGAAATACACGAAGAAGAACAAAACCTGTGGACCGGTGAGTGCAATATGCAGCGTGTCTCCACCCAAATGAATTGCGACGGAGCTTGCTGCCAGTACCAGCAGCATCCCCAGCCAGATGCCCACCTGAGTCAAGCCGACGGCCCCGACGCCGATGATCTTGCCCGCCATCAGCGCCTCCGGCCGGATCGTCGCAAGCATCACCTCAAAGATTCGAGACGTCTTCTCTTCGATGATGGATCGCGCCACATTCATGCCATACAGCATGATCACGAGATACATCACAAAAAACAGGATGGAGACACATAGCTCGGCCGCCTCCGCGTCCTCATGCTGGGGCCGAGCCGCCTCATCGATCGTCACCGGCTCCAGCAACCGGTTCGCTTCGCCCGCTGCCACCCCACGCTGCTCCAGTTGACCGCGGAGCAATATCTTTTCGAGCGCCGATGCCAGCGCGCCCTCTACGGCTCTCATGTTGCTGCGCCGCGGAGTAAAGGAATACGTCTGGCGCGCATTTTCGCCGGAAACCCATAGATAACCATCCAGCCTGCCCGCGTCGAGATCATGCTCGAGTGACTGCTTCGCCTTCAATGAAGGAAGCACGCCGTCGACTGTAATCTTCATTGGCTTCGACGCCATCGCTGCGGGAGTGCTCGTCTTCTCCGTGCTACCGCTGCTCTGTGCCTGCTGCCGTTCCAGTTCGTCCCGCAACTCGCCCGCAAGCTGCGGGTCGTTGGAGACCACCGCAATGTGCAGATTTGTATTCGCCCGCGCCGCCAGAAAGGTGCTGCCGAACGCGAATCCAGCCATAACCAGCGGGATCATCACGGTTGTAATCAGGAATCCGCGCGTGCGGATCCGCTCCATATACTCCCGGTGCGCGATGATCCACACATTGCGCATGGAGGCATGCCTGAAATTAAGCATTCAGGTAGCTCCCCTCCGGCTCGACGGGAGCCTCAACTTCGGCCACTGCCTCAAGGCTGAGACC
>JAICMT010000150.1 GCA_025929125.1 Acidobacteriaceae bacterium
GGCATTGGCGCGCACTTTCATAACCAGTGCGAGGAGATGTTCATCATTCTGGATGGTGAGGCACAGTTCACCATCGATAGCCGCACCTCGCTGCTGAAGGGGCCGGCGGGGGCGCCGGCGCGGATCGGCCACTCGCATGCGATCTATAACTCGTCCGACAAGCCGGTGCAGTGGATGAACATCAACATCGGGCTGAACAAGGACTTCTACGATGCGTTCAACCTCAACGACTCGCGGGTGAATGCGCCGCTGGATACGGTGCCGACGTTTATCCACATGCACCTGGACCGCGCGCTGCTGAAGCCGGTATCGAACTTCCACGGAGGGACGGGCACGGTGCAGTATCGCCGGGCGCTGGACCCGAGCGTCTTCTACACGGCGTGGTCCTATGTGGATCATCTGCTGATGCCTCCGGGGACGTCGATCGGCCCCGACACTCAGGCGGACATGAGCGAGGTGTATTACGTGTTGAGCGGGGATGGAACGGTGGCGCTGGGCGACCAGAGTTCGCCGATCCACACGGGAGATGCGGTGCCGGTGGCGCTGAATGAGAAGCACTCGTTCAAGAACACGGGAAGCGCTCCGCTGGAGTTCATGATCTTTGGGATTGCGCGGGACGTGGCGGCGAAGAATGCCTATATGCTGTCGCCGGTGGGAACGACCGGAGTAGCCAGAACGGCTCAGTAGGCTCGGGGTTGGAGATTTGCGGAGGCAGCCAGGCCGCTGAGTGCGGCTAGGCTGCCGTATCCTCGGTGGCGACATCCGGCACGATCGGCGCGGATTCAGCGGTGCGGAGCTCGTGCTCCGCGATAGTGCGGACCACGTTGCTGCGTAAGCTACTTAGTGCAGAGGCCTTATCTTCCGAACCCTCGGATTGCTCCACGCGCCGGAGCGCAGAGCGCATCAGCTCGGTGAGATTTGGGATATACCGACGCTTCACACGTGGATGGATGCAGAGGAGTGGATGTAGGCTGCCCGACGGAAGGGCAAGCCGACGCGATTTTTCCTACTTATTTGATGCAGCGGTGGAAAATTGGTGGGATACCAATGTCAAAAAGCCACATAGCTGGCCCGAACACGCTATGCGTATGGCAGCAAGTTATCTTTGCGGGCTGGCAAACTCCAGCCAGATGCCGTGAGCGCTGGGCGGCGGCACCCACACCGCGCCCGGTTCGCATGGGTCCGCCGGTTGCATTGGGACGTGGTTCTTGCTCAGTACGGATTTGAGCGTCTTTAGGCTGCGCACTTCAACCCGGGCGGCGATCACGTTTTCCGATGCAGACGGAACGAGATACACACGGCCTTCCGGAAGCAGGGCCATGCTGCCCTTGCGAGCGAGTATGGGATTGCAAAGAGCCACGGGCTGGACGGAGATCCCGAGATCGCGAAAGAGGGTATGCAGCGCCGGAGTGTCGCGTACCCAGAGTGCGGAGAGGCGAACCGCCGAATTCTGGTGGGCGAAGTGTTCGGGTTTGTCGGTTGGGGTCTTGTTTCTGCTGCCGAAGAAGAGTGGATGCAGCGGAGTGTCCGGGGGAAAGTCCAGAGTGCCTCCATCCTGTCTGAGGGGAAAACCGGAGGCATTGAGGCGAGCGATGAGTGAGGGGTGGTCCGGGGCGTAGAGACCAAAGTAGACGGGGCCTTCGCCGCTGCGCAGCTTTGCCCGGTACTCTGCGGTGAGCGCGTCGACGGCTGCGGGAGCGGTGATGAGTTCAATTTCGGTGCCGTCCGGAAATTTGACGTGAACGTTGCGAATGCCATCCGGATGCACGTGTCCCGACTTGATGGCGAATCCCATGGCGCGAAAATCCGCTTCGGCCTTTTGGAGATCCGCGACCACTACAGGAATGTGATCCAAGCCAACAACGAGCTGGCGGGGCGTCTGTGCGGCGGAGGCCGACGCCAGCGTCAAGAGCAGGATGAACCATGCCAACAGAGTGATGGTCCCCTTCGCGCTATTTTGGCGGTTTGTAGCCCAGGGTGTCCGCCTGCTTCATCGCGGCGATGCCTTCCTGCACGCTGAGCAACGCGGTGGTCTTGAATTTGGTGAATGCGCCGCTGGAGCTGACGGCCATGGCGCAGGCGGCCATATCCACTGCGGAGGCACCCTCGATGATGATGACAGCGTCGTAGTCGCCAAACGCAAACCAGCTCCCGACCAGCTTGCCGCCGAGCTTGTTCGCCAGTTTGCTGATGACTTCGGTGCGGTCCGTGGGTTTCTTGATGAAGCCGGCCAGGGTCGTGGGAGAGTAAGAGAGCTGAATCATGTAACTGGGCATGGCGCGTACCTGCACGGTTGGAGTAGCGACGCGAAGATGGCAGCCATCATACACGGGCGCTCCGCCGCGTTGGAGGCGAGTGCGCGGCTACGTGCAGCACAGGTTTCCGTTAGCATTTAGCTGTGTCCAGCGCGAAGGCGAGAAGCAGAGTCCAGAAACAACCCGCGGCGACGTCGAACCGCTTCATTTGCGTGCATGGGCACTTCTACCAGCCGCCACGCGAGAATCCGTGGCTGGAAACGGTGGAGGTGCAGGACTCAGCCGCGCCGTATCACGACTGGAATGACCGGATTGCGGCGGAGTGCTATGCGCCGAACGGGGCTGCGCGCATCACCAACCAGGCGAATGAGATCGTCCGGATCGTGAACAACTACTCGCGCATGAGCTTCAACTTCGGGCCGACGCTGCTGAGTTGGCTGGCCGAACTGGCGCCGCGCACGTATCGCATGATTCTGGATGCGGACAAGGCCAGTGCGCAGCGCTACAGCGGCCACGGCTCCGCGATCGCGCAGGTGTACAACCACATGATCCTGCCGCTGGCGAGCCGGCGCGATTCCATTACCCAGATCCGCTGGGGGATTGCGGACTTTGAGCACCGCTTTGGGCGAAAACCGGAAGGCATGTGGCTGGCGGAGACGGCGGTGAACCGCGCCACGCTGGACCTGATGGCAGCCGAGGGCATTCGCTTCACGATTCTGGCGCCAAGTCAGTGCGCCCGGATTCGGCCTCGGGGCTCAGAGGACTGGAACTGGACGGCGACTCCCAACGACATGGTGGATACGCGTCACCCCTACCTGGTGAATCTGGATGAGGGGCGCAGTATCGCCGTCTTCTTTTATGACGGGCCCACCTCGCGGGCGATTGCGTTTGAGGGGCTGCTGAACTCCGGTGAAAGCTTCGGCCGGCGGCTGCTGGACGGCTTGCGCCCGGGCGACAGTAAGCCGCAGCTCTCGCACGTGGCGACGGATGGCGAATCCTACGGTCACCATCACCGCTACGGCGAGATGGCGCTGGCCTATGGCATGCACTGGCTGGAGGCCAACGGCCACGCACGACTGACCAACTACGGCGAGTTTCTGGCAAGCTTCCCGCCGGAGTGGGAGGCCGAGGTGGCGGAGGACACGTCCTGGTCCTGCTCGCATGGCATTGAGCGCTGGCGCTCGGACTGCGGCTGCAATGGCGGACGGCCCGGCTGCAACCAGCAGTGGCGCGCGCCGCTGCGCGAGGCGCTGGACATGCTGCGCGATGAGACGGCGCCCCTGGCCCAGGCCTATTCTGCGTCGCTCTTTAACAATCTGTGGGCCGCGCGCGACGCCTATATCCACGTGATGCTGGATCGCACCCCGGCGACGGTGGACGGATTTTTTGAACGGCATGGCACGCGCACGCTGTCGGAGGAAGAACGCGTAGCGGCGCTGGAGCTGATGGAGCTGGAGCGGCACGCACAGTTGATGTATACCTCGTGCGGCTGGTTCTTTGACGAGGTTTCCGGGATCGAGACGGTGCAGATCATCGCCTATGCGGGGCGCGTGCTGCAGCTCGCGGCGAAGCTGTTTGGCGAGCCGGGAGCGGCGCTCGAACCGCGCTTTCTCGATATTCTCGCTCGCGCGAAATCCAACCTGCCGGAGGCGGGAGACGGCGCCGAGCTCTATCGCAAACACGTGCTCAACATCCGAGTGAACCTGGAGCAGGTGGCCGCGCATTACGCCATCAGCTCCGTATTCCGCACCTATCCGGATGACAGTGAACTGTTCTGCTTCGACGTACACCGCTCCGCCTATGAGTCGCTGGCCTCCGGCCGTGGGAAGACGGTGCTGGGGCGGGCGTCCATCCGCTCTCGGATTACCGGCGAGGTAGAAAATCTGTGCTTTGCGGTGCTGCATCTGGGGGATCAGAACCTTTCTGCCGCGGTGCGGCGGATGTGCGGTGAGAATCCGGAGGAGATCGCCGGCTTCGATGGACTCGCAGGCGAGGTGCGGGCCGCGGTGCGCCGCGCCAACCTGCCCGAGGTCATCCGGGTCATCGACCGCTACTTCGGCACGATGGGCTACTCGCTCACCTCGCTGTTTTCCGATGAGCAGCACCGGATTCTGCGGACGATCCTGGACCGCACTGTCGCCGAGATGGAAGACTCGCTGCGCAAGATCTACGAGGACCACACCTCGCTGTTGCGCTTCCTGACGGAGTCGGGGATTGCCGCGCCGCCCGCACTGGCGGTGGCCGCCAACTTCGCCATCAACTCCAGCCTGCGGCGGGCGATTGAGGCGGAGCCCTTTGATTCCAACGAGATCCATTCGCTGCTGGCGCGTGCGGCGTCGGATCAGGTGGCGCTTGACTCCGCCAACCTGAGCTTTGCCGCCGGACAGCGCATGAAGCGGACCATGGTGCAACTGGAGGCGGCGGCCGAGGCCGATCGGGCGATGAAAGGCGCGGTGCAGACCGCGCTTACCGTTGCAACGACGCTCCGGACCCTGCCCTTCGATGTGAACCTGTGGCAGGCGCAGAACATCTGGAACGACCTGTTCCGGCGCAGCGATAAGGATTACTGGTCGCCGGAGTGGAAGCTGCTGTTTAAGAAGCTGGGGGAGGCTCTGTACATCTCCGTGGACGAGCTGGTCACGGAAGAGGGCGTCCCTGCCTTTTAGCTCGGCGGCACACGAATCGCACCCGGCCGGCTGCCTGAGGTGCATTCAGAAAGATGGACCAAATTCATCTTCTCTGATTGACAAAACTGCTTTCCCTGCCACACTGTAGAGAACAATTTGCACCGGGGACCCGCGTTCGTATCTCAGGCCCCGAGTCGCACGGGAACATGCTCGTGGCC
>JAICMT010000345.1 GCA_025929125.1 Acidobacteriaceae bacterium
CCCCACTGGTCCGGCTTGCGCGGCTGGCCCTTGTTCACCAGCCCAATAATGCCGCGGGTGATACCTGCTCCGTTGTCGGCCTGGATGCTGGCCGGGTTGATCGTGACGTAGCCCCAGCCATCCGCGATCAGCTGCTGAGTCGTGGGAGGATCGTTGGAGGTTCCATTCACACCTGCAGGCCCTGCGGGAGCCGCCGCTGCGGCCCGTGCTCCGCCGCCCCCAAACCCAAACGGATTACCTCCACCTTGAGCAGCAATCGGCTCATAGGCTGGATACTTCTGGAGCAGTTCCTGAATGGATGGGTCGCTCTTCGCCAGTAGCACTCGCAAGGCATCATTCAGCCGGGCCAGATCGTCCGCACTCGGTTGCGCTGGGGCCGGCAGTGTCGGCCGGCCGAACATCATCAGCACGGGAACCGGGCCGCGCGCGTTGGCCGGAGTCACCAGAACCATGTCGATGTTCACATCGATCAGCGGATAGCTCGAATTGTCCACGTGGCCGATCAAATGCTTCGCGATCACGGGCGTCCGGCCGACGAACTCGCGATCCGTGACCTTTGCCGTCCAGGTCACCTTCGGCACATCTTTCGGCACGCGGCCGTAGACCTCGCGGTCCATGTCCTCCACGATCTCCGGGCGACGCTGTTTCCACCACATCTCCGGCGTCGTCACCTTTTGGCCGTTCTTCAGCGTCAGGACCTCGGGCAAATTCGGGTAGGGATTCGCCTTCTCCGGATCGTAGTTGGCATGGTTGGGATCGCTCTCGTTCCCGCTCGGCCCCGGACGCAGCGCCTTGATGCCGAGCTGCTCCATCATGTTCTTGTGGTCTTGGTCCGCAGTCCAATTCACCGCGGGCGGCGGAAGCTGCTTCTGCGGCTCCGCCCCGAACTGGGCGCCGGCCGTTCCCGTTGCACACAATAGCGACACCGCGAGGAATCCTCGCCAGCTCATCCCGATCACTGCCACTCTCCCGTGCTGCGCCAGCCTGGACATCCTGGACTCCTGAATTTGTTGTCGTCTCGAACGATCCAAAATATAGATGGCCTCAGCACGATTGAGCAAGGTAGAAGCAACTCCGGCCGGCACAACTCGCTCAGATTCCCGGCTGGCTTTGCTGTCCCTGAGATACTTGCGAGCGCCGGTTGTAACTCTCCGGAGGCCCTAGGTACGAGGGTTTCAGCCCGCCAAGGTCGATCAGAATCTTTTGCAGGGTGATGCCGGGGTCGACCATCCATACCTTGAGTGTGTGATAACCGGCAGACGGTATCTGGACTTCGGCCGATACGGTACGCGCTTCGTCCATGACATTCTTCGTCCACTCTCTTCCACCCGCGGGATTGCCGGAAGCGACTACAGTCGTCGGTACACCGGTAACCATGACCGGTTTCTGATCGTCGATGGAGACCGCAAAGTGCAGATCGCGACCGGGGATGAAAGCGAGATTAGGGGCAAGAACGCTATCCACCTTCGCCTCACCCGAGCTGAAGAAGTAGGTTTTGTATTCCAGTCGCGGCGAACCTTTGGCCGGATCCAGAGGGCCGAAGTCCACCGGACCTTGACCGCGCATGGCCGACAGCGTGCGGCCATAATCCTGGACTCGGATCCACTTCAGGTCACCCTGGTCGGCCTTGGCCGTGTAGTGTTCGGGCTCGATCGAAACATAGCCGTCGTCTTCCACGAAACCGGTGAGCGTGTTGCGGGTGACATCCCGTGCGGAGACAGCCGCTACCTTTACCACCACGGCTGTATCACCACCTGCGATTCGGACACTTCCCGATGCGGCGCCCTTTGGAGCCTTGGACCAGTCGATGCTGATCCAGAGGCGTTGTTCCTTTGCGACCGACCCCTTGCTGGCCGATGCGACGATCCAGGGATGGCTGGGCGTGACCGTGAATTGGACAGCGCCAGTGCCCCGGTTGAATACGTCGATGAAGCGTCGCTGCTGCGCGATTGAGTTGAACCGGGGCAGCGTGGGATCACCCTCGCTTCCCGGCCACGCAGCAGCGGAATTTTCTACTGAGACACCCAGAGCCGCAGGCCCGGTCGCGGGAACCTCGGTCAGATGAATCTGGGCCATGCTAGGCGCCTTCGGCTCAGCCCAGCTGGTGTACCCGATGTGGACGTCGTCCTGAAAATGATCCCATTTGCCGCCGGCAAACTCGGTATTGAAGTACTTCATCAGCTCGGCATCACGAGCATAATCCCGCCGCGCGATCTCGGCGTAATCGTTGGCGCTGACCCGTCCCTGCTTGGCATAAAGAGCGTTGCGGGCACCGGCGGCATACATCTCGTTCAGATTGGCGCAGGCCTTTACGGGAAACAGCACGAGTTCGTAAAACGCGTCCTGCTCATTCTTGGGCAACAGCTTCGAAAGTGCTTCGGCTCTGGCGGCCAATGCGTTGTAGTCGGCGGCTACAGTCTCTGCCTCGTTGTAATCCACAGCGCTATAGGTGCTGGTGGTCAGGCGTTCGGGCTTCCGCCGACCGTTGTACTTCGTGTACAGAGTCATGATGTCGGCGATCTCGTCCGCGTGCTCAGGACCGAATTCGCGGGTTGCCCAAAGGCGCGTGTATTCGCGCATGCTGTTGTTGGTCCAGCGATTGAAATTCCAACCCAGGTTCAGCCAGTAATCGATGGCGAATTCGAGGTTCTTGAACTTGCCGACATTGACCACCCAGATGCGGTCGGCGCCGTATTCTTTGGCGAGCGACATCTGATCCCAGATGCGGGGTATAGGGCTGGTGTTCACCCAGCGGTAGTCTGTAGGGCCGCCGTGGTAGTCGAAGTGATAGTAGATTCCAGCGCCGCCCGACCGCTTGCGCTCCGCCGGGGTAGGCAGACGCCGAACGTTCCCGTTATTGTCTTCCGCCCAGAGCAGGGTGACGTCCTCAGGAGGATGCAGTCCACCGGTCTCGTAATAGTTCTGCACCTCCTTATAGAGCGCCCATACCTGCGGAACTTTGGTGGGATCCGGATCGACGGTCTCGGCGATGATCTTTCTTTGAGCAGGGATGATCTTGTTGAGCAGAGCGAC
>JAICMT010000335.1 GCA_025929125.1 Acidobacteriaceae bacterium
CCTCACCGACCCGCGCGTGGTGATCCTGATCCAGAACGCGGAGCTGATCCGCAAAGGCCGTGCCGGAGCCATCGGCAACACCGCCGGCTCCGTGCAGCCGCTGAAGCCCTCCTGAGCATCAGTTTTCGCTAGGCCGCTCGATGTGGTCGATCACGAGGACCTCGACGGGCGCCTTTTCGGGCTGCAATTTGAGTCCCATCTGGTCCTCAATAGCCGTAAAGAACGACTCGCCTCCCCCTCCTTCCCGACTCCAGGTCGCCTCGCAGTCGTAGCTCCCTTCGAGCCCGGTTTTATCGATGACCACACGTCCTCCGGTTTCCGGCTGGTGGCTTAGAACCGTGACCACCATCCAGAAAGGCCATCCCTTGGTGCGGAAGTGCATAGGGGCAACGGCCTGAGCCTGGATCTCTTCCGGTGTAATGGGTGGATGCCAATTCGGCGGCGGGGGCGGAGGAGGAGGCCCGACAGACATCCGGAAGCGCGGCCGGGGCAGCGAATCGAAAGGGCTACTATCTGCGGCCTGCTTCGTACACTTGAGCCCGGTCTTCGCAATCACAAGTGAATAAACCGGCAGTTCCCTGGTCTCGGAGTGCACCTTGAGGTGGAATCGCTCGGCCAACAGGGACTGAAGCATGAAGCGCATCTGCTCGCTGCGGTCATCGGCCGAGAGCTTGTCGAGCGCTGCTGCCCGGGCATCGTCGATCCGGGTTTCAAGCTGGAATCTGTCGCTGCGCACCCAGTCAGGGACGCCGGATAATTCGTCCTCATTGCCCAAACCATATGCGAACAGGATCATGGTCTTGAGCGTCGTGGAGTTGGCCGAGAGGCTTCCCTTCGGAGGCACCGCGATACCTCCATCGGGGGAATCGGCCGCCGCAGGACGGATGCTCGCAACGGCAAAGGATGGCAGCGGCGAGGCAGAGCGTAGCACCTGCGCGCAACCGGGAGCGCCGAGCAAAGCAACAACGACTCCCCACACCATTCCGGCGAGTATCAGGAGCTTATGGCGACGGGAGCGTTGTTGCATCCGAACTCCGGTGATGCATTAGTTTTCGGTGGGCCGCTCGATGTGGTCGATCACGAGAGTCTCAACCTGCCCCTTGGCGGGCACGAGCTTGAGGCCGAGCTGTTCGGCTACGGCATCCGCGAAATACCTGGGGTCGTCTGCAGCGGCGCTCTCTCCGGGAGCAGGCGCAGGTGGGTCGGGCATATGGATGACGAAGTCGTATTTGCCAGTAAGCCCAGTGCGATCCTGGACGTTAAGCGCACCACCTTTGTCGAGCACGTTGGTGAACAGCGCAAGATTGGCACCGTAGAAACGAATCGTCTTGCCGCCATCTTCAGGCACCGCGAATCCCAGTCCTGGAATCTTGCTGGCTTCAGGATGCGGCGGTGCGTTCGGGTCAGCGGGCTTAAGCTTGGGGCCGCCTTTGGCGACCACCAGAGCGAGGATGTCGATGGTCTTTCGCTCGCGATGCACCTTCAGGCCGCATCGCTCGGCCAGCGCGGTCTGCAGCATGGCATGGAGCATCCCGGGCTGTTCGGCTGGATTCTTCCAATCGGCCAAGGCAGACTGCGGCACCTTCGCCACCACATCGTAGCGGTCACGCCCCCAGGCCGGCATTCCCAGGATGGCTCCATTCGGGAAAAAGGCCGGGCCACCCGGCTGCGGCACGAATGCCACCTGGAGAAGACCTTCGAACGGCATGTTCACCATGCGCCAGCCATCACCGGTAGCATCCATTTTGCCTTCGTGACTTCCGGACTTGTTCTCCCGAATCGACACCACCTCGAAGACGAGTGGCTTCCCTGCGGTGCCCGGGGGCGGCGTAGAAGCAGAACCAACTTGCGCCACGTCAGCCGTTGCTCTCGAAATCTGAGCATCCTCTTTGAACTGGCGCGGAGGTGGGGGCGGCGGGGCGGCGGGCAGGCGCACCTGCAGGAAGCGAGCCATGGCAGTGGAGTCGGACAGAGTTGCTGCTTCGCCAAGCAGAATCGGAGCTGCAATGGTGACTCCGGCGGCCGAGACGAGCAGAAGCTTCCTCGTCAGGCTCAGGTGTGCCGTAAACGCTGCCGTCATGATGGAACGAACGCGCTCGGCGAGATCCGCACCCGTGATGCCGGACACACACGGCAGGGGCGACTCGATACAGAAGCGGCACGCCTTCAGCAACGATTCCGCGTACGCCTCAGGTTGTCCGCCCAACTGGACCACCGCCTCGTCGCACGCGCGTTCGCGTTCCACCAGCAGGCGCCGACCGATCCACCACACCAGCGGGTGAAACCAAAAGACAGATTCCACGAGCATGTGCAGCGCCGCGGTCAGATTGTCGCGGCGGCGGGCGTGGACCAGTTCGTGCGTCAGGATCGCCTGGATGTGCTCGTCCTCAAGGTGCTCTGTCAGCCGCGCCGGCCAGACCAGCACCGGCCGCAGGATGCCAAAGATACTCGGCTCGATCAGCTCCCCGGAGAGCCGCACTGGAAGCGGCGCGCGTGCACCCAGCATGGCCTCAACCCGGCGCAGCAGATCCAGTTCGCGGCCGGACTGCGCGTGGACGGCATTGCGAAGCGTGGCATGCAGCCGCCGCCAGCGCAAGAACCAGACCAGCAGGACAGCGACCGTGCCGGCGATCCAGAGCGCCAGCAGAATGCCGGAGACATATCCGGCGACCCGCTGCGCGAAGGTCAGCGTAGGCTGGGCTACCGGCGCCGGCTCCCACGCAGGGAACGGCTGCGTCGCCAGACCGACGGCAGAGTAAATGGCCTCCGGCGCGGCACCAACCGTGGGTCGCGGCTGCGGAAGCAGGCCTCCCAGCGCAATCAGCAGCGAGAAGGGCACAAGGAACTTGAGCGACGCAGCCAGCCACAGCCCATCCCGGTGGCGGGCGGGGTAGCGCCGCAACAACGCGGTCAGCAGCCAGACCGCCAGCGCAAAGACGGTGGACTGCCACCGATGATTGGCGAGCGACCCACCGGAGATCGAGAAGGGCCAGAGTGCGCTCATGCCTTCCCTCCTTTCTTCGCGGCTTTCGCCGGGCTTTTGGCCTTCAGCTCTTTGAGCGTCTGCTCGGCATATTCCAGGTCGTCCAGCGTCAGGTTGCCGGTCTCAA
>JAICMT010000310.1 GCA_025929125.1 Acidobacteriaceae bacterium
CGCTGCGGAAGATACTCCCGGATGGCCGCCGCAGCCTCGTCCCCCAGCGGCACAAACCTTTGCTTGCGCCCCTTGCCGCGCACCAGGATGGCGTCGTTCTTCCAGTGGATGTCCTGCATGTCGATGGCAACCAGCTCCGAGTTGCGGATGCCGCAGCCGTACAGCAGCTCCAGAATCATGCGTTCGCGCTTCGGCCAAGCAGCCGCCTCATCTTTGCCCGGCTTGCCCGCCTCCATCGAATCCATCAGCAGGTTCACCTCTTCCATGCTGGGAACCCGCGGCAGGTGCTGTGGCAGTTTCGGCGTGCTCACCAGCGATGCCGGGTTCTGCTCCACACGGTGTTCCTTGGCCAGCCACTTGAACCACGAACGAATTGCCGCCAGAGAGCGGGCCACGCTCGCCTTGGTCAGGCCCCGCTGATAGAGAGCGGCCATATATCCGCGGATATGCAGGTGGTCGACCGCCCGCACCTGCGCGTCTGCCCCAAGCAGATCCCCCAGGTAGTCGGCAAACCCGCCCACTTCCCGCTTATAGGCTCGAATTGTGTGCGCCGATGCATTGCGCTCGTTTTCCAGCACCAGGAGGAACTGCTCGGCCAGCGCATGCAACTCCGACCCTTTATTCCTGTCTTCGGCCTTCATTGCGCGCTTCTCGGCTGCACCACCGGCCCGTTCTTCGCGCCGGCCACCTCACTACGTCTTTTTCCGCGCGGATGATGCTCGCGGTGCACGCGCTTCAGGTGCTCCATGGCAACGTGCGTGTACACCTGTGTCGTCGCGATATCCGCATGACCCAAGAGCCGCTGCACGGTTCTGAGGTCGGCGCCATGCTCCACCATGTGCGTCGCACAGCTGTGCCTCAACATATGGGGACTGGCCTTGCGGCCGCTTCCGGCCGTGCGCCGCACAATATCCCAGACCCACTGCCGGGTCAACGCCTTGCCCCGCGCGCTCAGAAACAACACCGGCTGCATCCGCCCGGCGAGCAGCGACGGTCTTCCCCGCTGCAGGTACTCGGCAACTGCCACGGTGGCGCTACGTCCCAACGGGACGATCCGCTCCTTGTCTCCCTTGCCCCGAACAAGCGCCCGCGCCTCATCCAGGTGCAGGTCCTCCACGCGGAGGCTGACTACTTCACTGACGCGCAGCCCACCGGCATACAGAAGCTCCAGAATGGCGTGATCGCGCAGCGCGATCGCCGAAATCTGCGCCTGACCCGATGCGGTATCCGGAGTGCGCGCCGCGGCTGCCGCGCGCTCGAGCATCTCCACCATCTCGATCTCCGCCAGAGATTTCGGCAACACCTTCCAGCTTGCCGGAGTCTCCACCGTCACCGTGGGGTCGTGTTCGATCTTCCTGTCGAGAAGCAGCCAACGATAAAAGCCGCGCAAACAGCTCAGCTTGCGCGCAATCGAACGCGAGTCCACGTGATTCGCTTTCAGGTGCGCCATGAACCCGCGCACATCGCCCTCCGCCGCGTTCAGCAGCAGGGCCGATCGCTTCTCCAGATGCTCGGCAAACTGTTCCACGTCGCGGGCATAGGCCTCGCAGGTCGCGGGTTGCAGCCCCTTCTCCACCCGCAAATAGCCGGTGTACTGCTGCACCGTTCTGGCATTTCCCGCAGGTTGAGACCGCGTCTCCCCTGCGGGGTCGGCTGAGGCCCGCATGCAGCGATTATGCGCGTCCGCCGCGCCGGCTGGAACCTGGTGCGGGAGTCCGGCATCTAGCTTGCAAGCACCTCGTTTGTTATCGTCACGGCAGAGCTTTTCGGCTAAGCCGCCGCATGTCACTCCTGAGGAGCGCCCATTGCGAGTCTGCGAACATCTTGCCCACAGCCATTACGTCGCGCCCAAAGCACACCTCTGCGCAGAGTGTGTCGCCATGGGAGATACGTGGGTGCACCTCCGCACCTGCCTCGCCTGCGGACACGTCGGCTGCTGCGACTCATCCAAGAATAAGCACGCCACGAAGCACTTCCACTCCAGCGGCCACCCGGTAATCGCGTCCGCCGAGTCCGGCGAGCGCTGGCTCTGGTGTTACGTCGACGAGCAGTTCGTCGAGTAACGGGTGCCGGCGGTGGGGAGCGGGGAGTGAGGCATTACTCCACCGGCAGCTTGGCGTTATATCCATCGCGCGAGATGACTGAGTACTTCAGAGGCTTGCCCTTCTCATCCTGCATTTGCAGCGGATGGCCCTCGTTGTCCACCAGCAGCACCTTCACCTTGCGATAGCTACCATCGTTCTTGGTATTCGTCGGTCGATAGGTGATCACGTACTGGTTCCGGATCGAGTTATTGATCTGCGCAAAATCCTCGGGTAGCTCGCCCTGAAACACAGGTGAGAAGCTCAGACCGCCCGTCATCGCGGCAAACGTCTTCAGCTGGTTCTGTGACTGCAGGTAATCGAGCTCGCGCATTCCGCCGTTGTCAAACTGGTGCAGCAGCGCGCCGGTTCCGATGGTGAAGATCGTGACATTCGGCGTGGCCTTGATCTTCGCCAGCATCTTGTCCAGCGTTAGCTTGGAGAAAGTGTCGCGTCCCGTACCGATCAGGATGATGTACTTGCGTCCCGGAATGCGGGTCGAGCGGTCCAGCGTCTCGTACAGCGCATCGAACATGTCTGTATCCGAGAAGGTCGGGATCGTGAGCGACATCAGGCTCTGCGCTATGACCGATTGATCATTGGTGAAATCGCACAGAATATGCGTGTGCAGGTCATACGTCATCACCGCGATGTAGTCCTGCGGGCGCAGCGTATGGAAAAAGCTGGCGGCGGCGTTCTGCATATCGTTGATCACGTACCAGGAGTTTGCAGCGAATTCCAGCAGCATGACAGCAGTGATTGGCGTCTGCGCAACTCGAACGGTGTCGACCTTCTGCTCGACTCCGTCCTCCAGCACCAGAAAATTCTGCGTCTTCAGCCCTGGAACGAACTGGTGGTTCTTGTCCAGAATCACGTTGACGTCGAGCGTCACCACCGGCACATCCACGCGCAATGAATAAATTTCGCCATTGGGATTCTTCACCTTGGGCTCGGCGGGCGCGGGTGGTGGAGTGTTCTCCGCCGGTTCCTTCCTCTTAGGAATGACGATCGGGCCGTTGTCGACCGCTGGTCCTCCCTGATCCTGAGTTTGATCAGGCGGCGCAGGCGTAGAACTCTGCTGCGCAGGCGAGAACCGCGCAGTCCCCAGCAGCATCAGCACCAGCACTGCCACAGCATTGCGTAATACGTTATATGGAAGCCGTGTCATAGATATCCGCTGAGCAGTTGGACGACGAATGGACTCAGTCGTTTATACAGGGCGCCGGCCGGGTCACGCTAA
>JAICMT010000417.1 GCA_025929125.1 Acidobacteriaceae bacterium
ATTCTCGCTCCTCTACGTGGACATCAAGCCCGGCACCGGCGAAGCCGCGGCTCCCAACAAGTGGTACAGCATCCGCTACACCGGCTATCTGACCGACGGAACCGTATTCGATTCAAATGCCGACAAGCCCGATGCGGCTCCATTCTCGTTCCAATACGGAGCCCATCAGGTGATCAGCGGCTGGGACACCGGGTTTGCCGGAATGCATATCGGTGGCAAGCGCCGCCTCTTCATCCCTTACCAGCTTGCGTACGGCGCCAACGGACGCCCGCCGACCATCCCCGCCAAAGCCATGCTGGTATTTGACGTGGAGCTTCTCGGCCAAAGCGATTCCCGCCCGGAGCCCCCCGCGCCTCCGGCCAGTTCCCAGCAGACCCCACCGGCAGGTTCGCAGCCTGCTCCCGGAAGTACCGCCCCTAAGCCGTAGTAAGGAATCGGCAAGGCACCCTGCTTCATCCAACATGCAGGCGTCCGCCGCCAGGATATTCCCGCAATGCTTGATAAAATCCGGCCCCTGTTTCCGTATCTCAAGCGTTACTGGAAGAACCTCGCTTGGGGCGGCGTCGCGGTCATCGCATACAACGTGTTCCGGATTATTCTGCCCCTAATTGTGGGCCACGCCGTCGACGACATGAAGCACGGCGTCACGGAGCAGCGGATTGAATATCATGCACTGCGCCTGCTGCTGGTGGCCGCGCTCTCAGCCGTCTTCCTCTACATCACCCGGCAGGTCATCATCGGGGCATCGCGTGAGATCGAGTACGACTTGCGCAATGACCTGTTCGCTAATCTCGAACGCCAGGCGCCGAGTTTTTACCACACCCATCGCACCGGCGACATCATGGCGCGCACCACCAATGACCTCAACGCTGTGCGGCAACTTTTAGGACCAGCCATCATGTACAGCGCCAATTGCCTGGTGTTCACAGCCGCGGCGCTTCCGTTCATGATTCACATCAGCCCGAAGCTGACGCTATGCGCGGTCGGGCCCCTGCCAATCGCGTCGGTTCTGGTCCAGTCCTTCGGACACCGAATCCACCGGCGCTTTGAACGCATCCAGGCCATGTTCTCCGACATCTCCGCCAAGGCGCAGGAAAACTTTTCCGGCGCTAGGCTGGTGCGCGCCTTCGCCCAGGAAGAAGCCGAGATCGCCTCATTTGAGAAGGCAAACCTGGAATACATCGGCAGGTCGATGCACCTCGTTCGGCTGATGGCCATGTTGTGGCCCTCGCTCGAGCTGGTCCTTGGCCTGGGGCTCATGATCACCCTGCTGGTAGGCGGGCATGAGGTGGTCGCGCACCGCATCTCGGTCGGGGACTTCGCCGCGTTCAATGTCTACATGGTGCAGCTGATCTGGCCGATGATCGCGATCGGCTGGGTGGTCAACCTGTTCCAGCGCGGCACCGCCAGCGTGGTCCGCATCGATGAGCTGCTGAAGCAGCAGCCCGCCATCGTCGACGCCGACAATCTGCCGCCGCAGCCCGCTGTGCTGCGCGGCGATGTCGAGTTCCACAACCTAAGCTTCACCTATCCCACCGGCGGACCGGAGGTCCTCCACAAGATCAGCCTGCGCATCCCCGCAGGCACCTCTGCGGCCATAGTTGGTCCGACCGGTTCCGGTAAGTCGACGCTGGTCTCGCTCGTCCCGCGCCTGCTCGACGCACCCGAAGGCACGGTGCTGATCGACGGCACGCCCATACGGCAGCACTCCCTCGAGCAACTGCGGCAAAACATCGGCTTCGTGCCCCAGGAAACCTTCCTCTTCTCCGACACTATCGCGCAGAACATTGCCTTCGGGCGCCCCAATGCCACCGAAGATGAGATCGTCGAAGCAGCGCGAGTGGCCCACATCGCCAATGAAATTCTGGAGTTTCCCCGCGGCTTCGACACCGCCGTGGGCGAGCGCGGCATCACCCTATCCGGTGGCCAGAAACAGCGCACCGCCATCGCCCGGGCTGTGCTGCGCGATCCGCGCATTCTCATTCTGGATGACGCGCTTGCGTCCGTGGACACCTATACCGAAGAGCAGATCCTCAACGGCCTCCGCAGGGTCATGGAAGGCCGTACCACACTGCTGATCTCGCACCGCATCTCCACCGCCCGCAATGCCGACCAGATCGCCGTCTTGGTCGGTGGCCGCATCGTGGAACTTGGAACGCACGACGAGCTGATCGCCAGAAACGGCTACTACACCGCGCTGGCCGAGAAACAGCAGCTCGAAGAAGAGTTGGCCGTCGCCACATGAGGCGCGAAAGAATCCACGCAGCCTGGCTGCTTGCTCTGTTCTTATTTGCCTCTACCTGCGCTCATGCGCAACAAGACGAAACCTCACAAACGTCTCCATCGCCCGCTCCGGCCCCAGAGAGCACTCCCCGGCCCCTGCCCGACATCGCTTCCCTCATGCATCAGGTGGAGCAGAACCAGCGCGCCGCGGAAGCGATCGAAAAACAATACATCTGCCACTCCGTGGAAGTGCAGGAGCATACCGACTCCAGCGGGCGCGTGAAGAAGACCACTACCATCGAGTTTGACCATTAC
>JAICMT010000358.1 GCA_025929125.1 Acidobacteriaceae bacterium
CGCAGGCTGGCCGCGCCAATCCGGACATCGGCGATCGCGCCGTCCTCGATCTTTGCAAGGGCCGCGATGGCCACCTTCGAGATGGCCTGGGCGTTGCGCGTGCCCACCTTGCGGATGTAGCTCCGGTAGCCCGGCCAGCGACGCGGCACCGTGACGGAATACAGCAGCTCATCCGCCGCAAGCGCCGTCTTCTTATAGCTCAGGTGAAACATGCCGTAGGGCATGGTCCGCATTCCCGCGGACGAGATCAGCGTCAGCATTGCTCCATACGCCAGCAGCGCCGGAGGCGTATCGGCCGCCGGCGAGGCGTTCACGATATTGCCGCCCAGCGTCCCTCGATTCTGGTTGGCGATGGATCCCGTCCAACTGGCGGCGGCCGTCAGCAGCGGCAGGTCTTCCGCAATCGCCTCGTGCCGCCGGATG
Organism: Acidobacteriaceae bacterium; assembly: GCA_025929125.1. Taxonomy (GTDB): domain Bacteria; phylum Acidobacteriota; class Terriglobia; order Terriglobales; family Acidobacteriaceae; genus Edaphobacter. Next base: position 424 of record JAICMT010000358.1, read on the forward strand.
TCTGTGAATGTAGTCCCAGCGCCAAGCACGATCGTCTCCGGATTGGCATGAATAAAGCGCAGCTCGCGTACCTGATGCAGCGAAAGCAGCTGCCTATGCGGCAACCGCCCGGCGGAAAGCGCCACCATCAGCTCGGTGCCACCCGCGATCGGCGTCAGCCCCGGATCGGACGCCAGCAGCTTCAGTGCCTCCGCAAGCGTAGGCGGCGCAACCAGCGAATACTCATGAACGTTCGAGCGCATAAAGATCTACGGAGTCGATTCTGCGCTAGCCGTAGCCGCCTGCTCGACAGCCTCGAAGATGCGCATGTAACCGGTACAGCGGCAGAGATTACCGGCCAACCCTTCCTGGATCTCCTCCATCGTCGGCCGCGGATACTTCGAGAGCAGGTGATGCGTCGCCAAAATCATGCCCGGCGTGCAGATGCCGCATTGCGCTCCGCCGTGCTCCAGGAAACACTGCTGGATGGGGTGAAGCGGCGCCGTCGCTTCAGGCGACAGGCCCTCAATCGTGGTGATGTGCGCGCCTTCGGCTTGCAGGACGGGCACCAGGCAGGAGTTCACCAGCTCGCCATCCATCAGCACTGAGCAGGAGCCGCACTCGCCTTCGCCGCAGCCTTCCTTCGCTCCGGTGAGGCCCAAATCCTCGCGGAGCACGTCCAACAGGCGCTTCATGGGCGGTGCGTCGATCGTCTGCAACTGGTCATTGATAGTGAGCGTGATCTCCATCATGTGGCGAGCCTCGATTCGCTGGGAGTATCGCGGTCAACGGCGGGATTCAGCGCTTCATTGCCGGAGGCGGAGCTCCCGGTCATCCGTTCGAAGATGTCTTCAGGAAGCAGCGGAATCTCGTTGAAGCTGATGCCGGTGGCGTGCTCGATGGCATTCAGAATCGCGGGCGCGGGGCCGTCCATCGGCAGCTCGCCGATTCCCTTGGCGCCCTCCGGCCCGTGAATCGACGGGACTTCTTCGAACCCGACGTGAATCGGCGGCAGGTCAGCCGAAGTAGGCATGATGTAGTTGGTCATCTGGTTGTTCGCCATGCGGCCGTTCTGCCAAACGCATTTCTCGTACAGTGCATAGCCGATGCCCTGGGCGATACCGCCTTCGATTTGTCCCTTCGCCAGCACCGGATGCATGACCTTGCCCACCTCCTGCACCGCGTGGAAGCCGGTCACCTCGACTGCATAGGTGCGAGTATCTACCGCGACCTCGGCCACGTAGACCGCCCAGGCGTAGGTCGGATAAGCGTCGCCTCGGTATTGGTCGTCGTCCCAAAAGATGTTGCCCGGAGCCTCATAGCGCGCTTCCGACACCAGCCCACCGTGATCGCGCAAATAGGCCAGCGCGGCGCGGCGGAACTCTTCCGGCGTGTAGTCGGGCGGCACCTCGCAAGCCGCAGAGTAGTCGAAATCGGCGGTGGGAACAGGGTGCGCCAAATAGGGCGCGAGCAGCCGCAGCATCGAGCCCGCGGCGCGCTCCACCAGTTTGCCTACGATCATGGCCGTGCGGCTTGCCACAGTGGGGCCGGAGTCCGGCACTATGGAGGTGTCGGGCTGCGCGATCAGCACGTCATCGTACGGAATGCGAAGAGTCTGCGCGCACACCTGGCAAAGAATCGTGTTGGTGCCCTGGCCGAATTCTGTCGAGGACACCAAGATATTTGGTCGCCCGTCAGCGGTGAGTTCGATCTTGACCAGGGAGTTGAGTCGGCGCTCTCCGGAGCCAGTGAAGCCGGAGCCGTGCATAAACGAAGCGAAGCCGATGCCGCGCTTGATGGGTGATGTTGGGTTAGTACGGTCGAACTCAGCCCGCTTGGCGTGATAGCTGGACTCCTTAAGCGCCCGAGTGAGCAGGCCGTCCATATCCACCGGGTCAGCGAGGTGCTGCCCGGTCGCGGTCTTCATGCCGTTTGAGAGGAAATTACGCCGACGAAACTCTTCAGGAGAGAGGCCAATCGTGTGAGCGATACGGTCTATGTGCCGCTCCATTGCGAACAGCGACTGCGGCGCGCCAAAGCCTCGAAACGCTCCGTGCGGCGCGATGTTGGTCGCCATGGCCTTGGCTCGGACGGTCAGGAATGGCCAGTGGTAGGGGCCAGGAGAGTGAATGGTTGCACGCGAGAGCACGACCGGCGAGAGCGTCACGTAGGCTCCGCCGTCGATTACCACCTCAATCTCACCGCCGAGCAGCTTGCCCTCTTTTGAAACCGCAGTGCGGTGGCGGACACGTGAGGGATGGCGCTTGGTGGTGGCGATCAGGTCTTCGGCACGGTCGTAGCAGAGCTTCACCGGGTGGCCTGATTTCATGGCGAGCAATGCGGCATGCGAACCGATGACGGAAGGAAAGTCCTCTTTGCCACCAAACGCGCCGCCGGTCTCGGTCTGGATTACGCGGCACTTCTCCGCAGGCAAATGAAAGATGTGCTCGAGCGCGTGCACCAGATAGTACGGACATTGCATGGATCCCGACACTGTAACGGAGTCGATGGCGCCATCGGGTGCACGAAACACCTC
>JAICMT010000201.1 GCA_025929125.1 Acidobacteriaceae bacterium
CAGCACACGCGAGCACATGGCGTCATGCCCTGTCTGCGCCGCTGAGTTCGCCGAACTGCAGGCCACCTTCGCGCTGCTGGATAGCTGGGAGACGCCGGAGATCTCGCCGTATTTCGACCAGAAGCTCGCGGTGCGGCTGCGTGAGGAGCAGGCTGCGCCGCCTGCGGGTTGGCTGGAGCGCATGCACGCCCGTCTGCTCTTCAACACAGGCCGCCAGCTGCGACCCGCGATGATTGGCGCCATGGCTGCCGTCCTGATCCTGGGTGGCGGCGGAGTGGGCATCTCGACGCTCTCGCATACCAAGGCCGCGCCGCAGTTCTCCGCCACCGTGAATGACCTGCAGATCGTCGACAAGAACGAGCAGGCGCTCGAGCAGGTGGATCAGTTGCTCCAGGATGACTCCGACGACAGCGGCGACGCCCCGACTACCTGATTTGCCAACGAGCCTCTTACCATGACACCGCCGATCCAACCCGGGCTAAAACAAGATTCCCGCACCGGGAGACTGGCAGTAAACTTCAGAGCAAGCGCGCTTCGTGCGCGTTTGCTTCAGTCAGGCCGCGTAGATCGCCGGCCTGCCGCTCCGCAACTGGCGTTTTCCATGATTCGGCACACTCCAATCCGGTTCTGCTTCGGCGCCGCCTGCGCTCTGCTGCTTGCAGTGCTTCCAGCGATGTCGCAAACAAGGCTGGCCCCGGTTCCGAACTCGAGAGAGCCGCGGCCTGCTCCGCGGATGCCTCAGCGGCCGCAGCAGCAGCAGCGGGAAGAGCACCTGGAGCGGTGGATGCAGAGCCACTCGGGCATGTCTCTGGTTCAGCAGCAGCATGCGTTGCAAAATGAGCCGGGCTTTCGCGAGCTGCCGCCGCAAGTTCAGCAGAACCGGCTGAACACGCTGGCCCGCCTATACAACATGAATCCGCAGCAGCGAACGCGCATCCTGGATCGCGCCGAAGCTTTGGAGCGGCTGGCTCCAGCGCAGCGGCAGCAGTGGCGCGATGCGGTGCAGAGTCTGAATACGATGCCTCCACAACGCAAGCGCATGCTGGCCGGCACGATTGTCGAGCTCCGCGAGCTGCCGCCTGAGCAGAGGCAGGCCGCTCTGAACTCGCCTGCATATCGGGCCCAGTTCTCGCCCTACGAGCGCCAGACTCTGGGGACCCTGCTGATGGCCGAGCCCTATCCGGCGGTGCGCAACGCGCCCCGGATGCCCTATCCTGAGCCGTAGAAATCTTGGGTGGCTTATCGTCGAAGCAGGTTCCTGGCCAGAAACAGCGCGTTGGCGGGACGCTCTGCCAGTCGGCGCATGAAGTACGGGTACCATGCGGTGCCGAAGGGCACATAGACGCGCACGCGGAAGCCATCCCTGGCCAGCCGACGCTGCAGATCGCGCCTGATTCCGTAGAGCATCTGAAGCTCGAATGAGTCGCGGGCAATTCCCTGCTCGCGGACGAATCTCAGCATTGCGTTCACAATTTTCTCGTCGTGGGTTGCGATGCCGCAGCAGACGCCTGAGACTGCCAGCCGCTTCATCAGCTTTCCATAGTTTGCATCGACATCGGCTTTGCGCGGAAAGGCCAGTTCGGGCGGTTCCTTGTAGGCTCCCTTACACAGCCGAATGCGGATTCCCTGGTTCAGCAGCCGCTCAGCATCCTGCTCGGTGCGGTAGAGATACGCCTGCAGCACGGTGCCGACTGCGCCGGGGAACCTCGCGTGCAGCCGCTCGGTTAGCGCAATCGTCGCGTCCGTGTAGTGCGAGTCCTCCATGTCGATGCGCACGAACGACCCCGCGGCTGCGGCGTGCTCGGTCACTCCGCTGACGATCTGCTCTGCCAGCTGCGGCGCAATGTCGATGCCCATCTGCGTGAGCTTAAGGCTGACATTGGCGTTCAGTCCGCCGGCACGGATCGCATCCAGCAATCGGTGATAGACCTCAGCGGCTGCGCGGGCCTCAGCCTCGACCGTGACACTTTCTCCAAGAGAATCTAGCGAGACGGACATGCCCTCGGCATTCACTCTGCGGCATGCGGCAAGGGCTTCGTCAACGGTGAGACCGGCGACAAATCGTGACGCCAGCCGCCGGCCCACCCGCGACTGCTCCGCCCAGTGCCTAACTGTTCTGTTTCGAGAGAGCGCGATGAAGACCGACCGCAGCAAGCGATCTCCCTACCCGTGCGCGCGCGTTCCCTCGCTCACCTTTGCTCGCGGGGAGGGCGCCGTGACCATGGTGCTGGTGTCCTTGAGCGCGGCGATATCCTCATCGTAACGGCCAGCAATCGAGTTCGCCCGGATGGCCGCCATCTCTTCCAGCATCTTCATGCCATCTTTGAGATAGCTCATCCGGCTGCGTTCGTCGTGGCCCCATGTCACCGGCACTTCGCGGATTTCATATCCGAGCTTCTGCGCGATGAACAGGATTTCCGGATCGAAGCCCCAGCGCTCAATGCGCTGGAGGCGAAAGATCACCTGCGCCGCGGACCGTTTGAAGGCTTTGAAGCCACACTGCGTGTCTTTGAACGGCAGACCCATGACCATCCGCGTGACCCAGTTGAAGCAGCGCCCGAAGAATCGGCGATAGAGCGGCTGATGAATCGTCTGCCTCTGCTTATCCAGCCAGCGCGACCCAATCGCAACATCGGCGCCGGCGTGGATCGCCGCAAACAGCCGTTCGGCCTCCTCCATCGGAGCCGAGAGGTCCGCGTCAGTGAACATGACGATGTCACCCGCCGCCTGCAGCAGCCCGTTGCGGACCGAGTAGCCCTTGCCGCGGTTGCCCTCATTCTTAATGAGGTGTAGCCGGGGATAGCGCTGCATCCAGGCCTGAATGATCTCCGGGGTCGAATCCCTGGAGCCATCGTCCACCACGAGGACCTCGGCATCCCAGCCCTGAGTCTCGACGCACTCCATCACCCGGGCAAGCGTGGCCTCAATGCGGGCGCTCTCGTTGTAGGCCGGGATGACGATGCTCAACTGCGGAGTTGCCATGATTTGTCTCGTGCGTACGCGTTCCTGAACCTGGCTGCCTTTTACTGTCCAGGGCCTTCCAGGCAATCCCCAGCGCCAACCCGCGAAGAACCGCACTTATGATACTGCAATTATTAGATGTTGAAGGGGAAAGTAGTTGCAAAAAATCGCTTCATTCGCGCCGCTCGCAGGTCCTACCGCTCTGTCGCACTCCCCTTATTGACTATGACTGTTTCCGGAAAATAGGGCTAAACTTTCCAAATGCCGGAAGACCCGATTGACCAGCAACCTGCGGCCCCAGCCCAGTCCGCGCCTCCCACTGCACCACCTCCGCCGCCCGCCGCACGTTACGCGCCGCCCTACGGCTATGCCGCGCCGTATCCCGCGTATCAGCCGGCTGCGCGACCGCGCCGCTCTGCGTGGTTCTGGATCTCGATCCTCGGCGGCTCAATTGCGGTAATCGCGCTTCTGATTACGTTCATGGTATGGTCCGTCACCCGCAGCCTGACGGGCGAGAACGCCGCCGGCATTGACGGGTTCAAGGTCGGCTCCAGGATTGGGGTCGTCGACCTGAGCGGCACCATTTTGGATGCCGACAAGGTGAATACTCAGATCCGCAAGCTGGCGGAAGACTCTTCCGTGAAAGCCATCATCCTGCACATCAATTCGCCGGGTGGAGGAGCCGCGGCCTCGCAGGAGATCTTCAATGAGGTGGTTCGCGTGCGCCACGAGAAGAACAAACAGATTGTCGCCTCGGTGGAGTCCGTAGGAGCCTCCGGGGCTTATTACATTGCCAGCGGCTGCGACCGGATCTACGCCAACGACGCCTCGGTGGTCGGCTCGATCGGCGTCATTATGGAGTGGACCAACTACGGCGACCTCTACAAGTGGGCCAAGCTGAAGAGCGTGGTGATCCACGCCGGAACCCTGAAGGATGCAGGCGATCCGACGCGCGACCCGACCCCGGAGGAGCAGAAGTACTTCCAGTCGCTGGTGGACAACATGTACGGCCAGTTCGTACACGACGTCGCCGTTGGCCGGCACACCACAGACGACCGGATCCGCCCGCTCGCGACAGGTCAGGTATGGACCGGAGAGCAGGCTTTGAAGCTCGGCCTGATCGACAAGATCGGCGGCTATCGGGTTGCGCTGATCGATACCGCACGCTCGGTCGGGATTAATGGGGAGCCGGGGATCGTCCATCCGCCCAGCCAGCGGAAGGGCCTGCTCGCCAGCCTTACCGACGATACCGACGAGCTAATCCACGCGCCGTCGCACGTGCTGGATCAGGCGCCGGGCTTCTACTTCATGTGGAAGTAGAACCGGGGACGGTTCCGAGTAGGAGCGTCGTGAGGGCCAGTTTGCAAAGGAGCCCAGGGCGCCGCGATATACAGGCGGTTCGAGTTCTGCTCATGGGGACCTCGGAGTACGTAGGATAGACGTTGAGGGGCGGCTGTGTTCGGACCGATTCCACCTGCCCAATCCGGCAAAGATCGTGTAAACTAAGTCCTGCGACTTTTACGTAAG
>JAICMT010000473.1 GCA_025929125.1 Acidobacteriaceae bacterium
GAGGCTGAGTTCCGATAGCGCGCGTGATGATATTGCGGACAGGGGAAAACTCCGCCTGCTCTCGGCTGAGCAGCCCCGCCTGAATCTGCTCCTCTACGACCGAGTGATCCGTGGTGAGCTGAAGCAGGCTGCTGTTGCGCAGGAGATAACAACGGCTGTCCCCCACATTGGCAATCCATGCTGTGCGTCCAGGCTCCGTTTCCTGAACGAGCACACCCACCAGGGTCGTGCCCATACCCCGCAAGACACGGTATTTTTGTGCTCGCTCATAGACTGCGGAGTTGGCTGCCGCAACAGCTTGCGCCAATCGCTCTCCTGGGCATCGTCCTGCTGATACGACTGGATCGAAAGCCTCGGGCGCGGGTGGGGAGGTCACGGATCCGCCAAGCGCATTGAGAAAGGCCTCTGCGGCTAACTGGCTTGCAATCTTGCCCGCAGCTGCTCCGCCCATTCCATCGCAGACGACAAATACGCCAAACTCCGGGGCCGCGGCGCAGGTGTCCTGGTTCTCCGCGCGGACATGCCCCCGATCTGACCGCATGGCTGTACGCAGCATAGGGGGCGTGCCGAGTACGGAACTTACCGGACTTGCAATCGCTTTATGGCGCATCCATTTCCAAACGGCCGCCGAGTGCGACCGTCTGTAAAGATACTCCATGAATCACTCGGGTCAACTGGACGATGCAAATGCGGAGAACGGGCAGGATAGTCTGTTGCTGGGAGAACGGCGGAATTGAATCAAATCTGGCACGGGGATAACCTTGACGCGCTTCGCCGGATGGATCCGGAATCGGCAGCGCTGATCTACGTGGATCCCCCGTTCAACACCGGAAAACGACAGGCCAGGCAGCGCATCCGGGTGGTGCAGGATACCGAAGGCGACCGTCGCGGATTTGGCGGCAGGCGCTATCGCACCGAGCGCGTCACTGGGGAGAATGATGAGGGATATCCGGACCGCTTCGACGATTTCCTCGGATTTCTGAGGCCCCGTATGGAAGAGGCCCGCCGGGTGCTCACTCCGTTCGGGAGCCTGTTCTTCCACATCGATTACAGGGAAGTTCATTATTGCAAGATCATGCTGGACGAGATATTTGGGCGCGAGTGTTTTCAGAACGAGATCATCTGGGCCTATGACTACGGCGCGCGCTCAACCAGACGCTGGCCCGCAAAGCATGACAACATCCTCTGGTACACGCGTCATCCGGAGCGCTACACATTTCATCTCAGCGAATGTGACCGAATTCCGTACATGGCTCCCGGGCTGGTAGGCGCGGAGAAAGCAGCACGGGGCAAGACTCCCACGGACGTTTGGTGGCACACCATCGTGTCTCCCACGGGCAAAGAAAAGACTGGCTACGCCACCCAGAAGCCTCTTGGTATCCTGGAGCGCATCGTCCGTGTGCATTCGAATCCGGGGGAGATGGTGCTGGACTTCTTCGCTGGGAGCGGCACCATTGGCGAGGCAGCCTCGAGGAATGGTCGCGAGTTCTGCATGATCGACGAAAGTGCCGAAGCGATAGCCGTGATGGAGAAGCGACTTGGAATTCGGGCTAAAAGCGTCTGAGGCACCGTCCATTCGGCGCCTTACGCCGTATTTTTGCATCCATTCAGAGACAGGAACTTAGGAGCGGTTATGGACTGGACCCCAGGAGGAATGAGCAGCGACGTCGAGGACAGGCGCGGCGGCGGCGGGTTCGGCGGCGGCGGCCTTGGCATTATCGGGTTTGTGTTCCTCCTCATCATCAGTCTGCTCACAGGGCGCAACTACATTGGCGCTTACCTCGCGGGCGGTGGTGGCCAGACGCAGCAGACGCAGGACCGGCCGGTGCAGGAGTCGGCGGGTGAGCACCGCTCCGCCCAACTCGTGTCCTTCGTGCTGGATGATGTTCAGAAGACGTGGACTCAGGTTTTGGCACAGCACGGAGCCGACTATCGTCATGCGAAGCTGGTGCTCTTCCGGAACTACACGCCATCGGCCTGTGGTACCGCGCAATCCGCGACCGGCCCCTTTTATTGTCCCGGGGA
>JAICMT010000114.1 GCA_025929125.1 Acidobacteriaceae bacterium
CGATGGAAGTCCCCACTTCGTTCAACGCCAAGTATGAGTGGCTCCAGCAGCACTTTCCCTTCATCCCCTACACCCACATCGTCTTCTGCGGGGACAAGTCGATTCTCCGCGCCGACTACCTCATCGACGACAACCCGCGCCAGCTCGGCCTCTTCGAAGGCACCGGCATCCTCTACGACGCCCCGCACAATGTCTCTGTGACCGGCTACACCCGCGTCCACAATTGGCAGGAGATTGAAGACGTCTTCCTCCACCACGAGCCCGCGAACTCAGACGGCCGGCTACTGCACAGGCCCCGTCGGAGATAGCGGTACCAGCCTCGGTCTCGCTATCGGCCGTGGCGAAGGAAACGCCGTCGCATTTCCAACTGTGCGCGAGCCGTTCAGATTGGCTTCCGTGATTGTCAGCGGACGTTCGAGGACCATCTCAACTGCCTGCCCGGCATTCAAAACCACATCATCCCCCCGCGAAAACAGGATGGAGCCCAGACCTACGGCTGCACCACCCATCGAGCCAATCCCCGCTCCCATGCCTGGCCGTCCCGCAACCGCTCCTCCAATCGTGCCCAGGGTCGCTCCGCTCACCGTAGTCCGGGCCACCGTCCCTGCGTCCTTACCCTTGCCGGAGGACTGCTGGATCTTGCCTTCCTTCTGAACGCTGGGTCCATTCGAACCGGGAAGTCCGCTCACTTCGCCTGGAATATTGACCACTGTTCCATTCGGGAAAATCATCGACGTAAAGTGCATGTGAACAGCAGCGCGGCCCTTCACACGTCCAGGGCGGACCACGTCGTCGATTACTCCCTGCACGTAGACCCCAGTAGGAATAACCACGCGATCGTTTACCACCACCGGAAAATTGGAGGAGAGATACACACCGTCACCCGGTTTGGCAGTCTTCGTATGGATCGCAGAACGCAGCGAAAGTAGAACCCTCGTCCCTGCGGGGACCTCAAAGGCCTGGGTATCGGACGATTGTTGCGCGGCAGCCATTGGCTCCGGCTGTTGACCGCCCGCCTGAACCAGTGCAGAGCCGGCAAACACCAGTAATCCCGTTGCAAGTAACGTCAATTGGCGCTTGGAATCGAGCATAAGTCTCTACCGCCCCTCGTACGTTGTCATTCACGGAACAGCGCGCACTCAATCCTCTGGTCTTACCGCCCGCACGGGATGCGAGCGTAAGAGTTGCTTGAAACGAGCACTCGGTTCACGCAGAAGAGTGTAGCCCACGCCCATTCAACTGCAGCCAGATATCGCCGCACAAATTTAGAACTGGAAACTTCAGAAGCCATGCCGCATGCGTTCCTGCCGCACAGGGCATCTGGATTGGGATCGAGACCTCGTCTGCTCGCTCCCGGGCGCTAGGCGGCCCTCCGGGGCATCAGCGCAACAGCGTGCAGGGAAATATTGAATAACCGGGGAAGGCCCTGCCAAAAAAACTTGTCAAGCCCCATCCCCCGTGGAAATCCTCCTAACTGCTTCTCCACCAGCTACTTCCACAAAGCATTTCGATGTGACACGAGTTATGTCCCACCTGCTATCCTTAACTTAAGGATCGAAATAAGCCCGGCTCAACGCCGGGCCTCCTGTTTTAAGCACTTGCTGACACCGAGAACTGACAACCGAGAACTAACAACTACCTTTATTCTTACGATTTTAGCCGGAACCCTTTTGCCCTGAATACTTTACAGCCATACCCTGCTGTACGTCTCTGAAACGAAAGAACTTCCAACCAAGATACCCCCGGGGGGAGGGGGTACCCCACCCGCGATACACTCGAAACGAACCCCCACTTTGAGAGGAGAGCGACCTGATTCCCGCACCTGAAGCCGCCGCATGAAATCTCCCCGCATGCACATCGGACGTCCGCAGCGGCTGGCCGCGCTTCTCCTGCTCCTCTTCCTCGGCCAGTGCCTCTGGGTCATCGACCACCAGGAGCTCACCACCACCGACTACCGTTTCGCCCAATGTGGCCGCGAGATGTGGGAACGCCCCTCGCCCATCGCCGGTTACTACACCACCTGCGGCAACCTCAACGGCGACGGAACCTTCGCTTATCGCGCCGCCGGACTGCCGCTCAGCATCGAGCGGTTGGTACTGCTCTCCGTCGACCACTTCCGCGCGCCCAGCAACAAGCTGTATCCCGGCGGAAGTCTTCAAGGCTCGGCCTGGGAGACGCGGCACCAGCTCTCCGGCGTTCTCTTTCTCGTCCACCTGCCGTTCGTGCTCTTTGCGCTCTGGCTTGGCGGAGGACTGTGGTGGGTCGCGCGCCGCCTCTTCGGCAACGAGGGCGGCTTTCTTGCTCTGGGCCTCTATTGCTTCAGCCCGGCAATGGTCCGGCTCGCGGTCACGCCGAACAACGACATCCTCGCGGCCTGGGGACTCTATGGCCTGGTTTATACCGCGATCGGAGTCGCGCACGCCATGCAGGGTCCGCGTCACAAATGGCGGCCGCGCATCCTGCTGCTGGTGGTAGCGCTCACCTGCACGGCAGCGGCGCACCTGCTCGCGGCGATCGTGGGCTTTGTGGCTGCGTTCGCGCTCATGCTCTACGTCGCGGAGCGCAACCGCGGATATGTCATGCAGGTGCTGGTCTTCTCCGCATTTGCCTCACTGCTTCTGCTGATGGCCTTCTACGGCTTCCACCTGGAGCCATACAGCTATGTGTTCACCGGCGGCGGCGCGCGCTTCTGGTTTTCGCTGCATGGGCTGCAGCGCTTTGTCCACGATCCGGCCAACCTGCCGATCCTCGCCGCGGCCGCTGTCAGTCTCTATTTGTACGTATTCGTCAGGCGCAGCCGCTACTTCGGCAACACCGCACCGCTGCTGGTGCTGCTTGGCCTCGCTCCGCTGATGACCACGCAGACGGTAACCGCTCCTTGGCTCTGGGCGCAGCCGTTTCTGTTCACCTTTATCGGTGGCGTCTTCGCCGATGTGCTGGACACGCGTCATCGCAAGCTCTTTATTTTGCTCGCGATACTCACGCTGGCAGCGCAGGCGCTCGGCTGCCTGGCGGCGCTGCCCCAGATCGCCAGCGCCTGACGGTGTGAAAAAAGCCGTCGACGCGGTCAACGCAATCGGCATCTGAACAGAGCAAGAGACACCCGCCGGCACCCGGCAGAGGTGTTCGTAGCAGGAGCGGGCCATGTTCCTCAAATCTGTTCGTATAGTCTGCGTTTCCGTCTCTTCGTTCCTCTGTGTGGCCGCTTTCAGCGGCTGTAGCTCCACTACCGCGCCCCGCGAGAGCGCAGACTATGCCCGCTCCATCAACCGCTACTTCCAAGGTCGTCCCATGTGCCTCTGGAGCGAGTCGGCCTCTTTCCCGGCGGACAGTTCCGACGCCGATCAGGAGCAAGCTCGCGGCTATGATGCGCTGGTCTCCGCCGGCCTGCTGACTCGCAAACAAAACAGAAACAATGCAGCCGTGTATGACCTGACTGCAGCGGGCCGCGCAGCCTTCGATCACGACATTCAGGACCGGAACACCGGCAACTTCTGCTACGGCCGACGCAAGGTTACTGGCATCGCTGCCGCACGGGCCGACAGTCGCGCAACCGAGCTGGTCGACTACCAGTACACCGTCAGCGAAGCGCCCGCATGGGCGAGAAACGCCGCGGTACAGGCTGCGTTCCCGCAGATCGCAGCGGACCTCTCCGGACCACACAGCGCCCAGGCCACCTTGCTAAACACCACCGATGGTTGGGAAGTGGCCGAACGGCCGCTGCGTCCGAGCGATCGCGAACGCGCCTCTACGTTGGCAAAGATGAAGGCGGTCTTCACGCCGGGCTCCTGACCGGCAGCCGAGCCGTCAGCGCTCACTTGCCGTGCTTGCCTAGCTTTTCCTGCTGTTCCTCGTAAGGCATCATCGTGTACTCGTGCGGGGGCTCGCCGCCCGCGAGATAGCGCACAAAGTAATCCCATCGCCGCCGTGTCGCATACGGACTGTCCGCTCCGTACGCATGATGTGCGTTCGGGAGCAGCACCAGGTCAAAGTCTTTGTTGGCCTGGATCAGCGCGTCTACAACCAGCAGCGTGTTGTACGGCGGAACGTTGTCGTCCATCGTTCCGTGCATCAGCAGCAGATGTCCTTTCAGGTACTTCGCTGCGTTCTCGTTCGCCTGGCTGTCATAGTTCGTCGATCGGTCGGGGTTGTTCTTCAAGAGGCCGATCCACTTCTCCGCCCAGTCGTCCTCGTAGTTGCGGTTGTCATGATTCCCGCTCTCGCTGATGCCGACTTGGAAGAAGTCGGGAAAGTGAAACATCGCCGCCGCGGTCGCGGCGCCTCCGCCCGAGTGGCCGAAGATGCCAACGTGGCTCGCGTCGATCCACCGATACTTGGCCGCGAGCTGCCGGATGGCTGCGACCTGGTCAGGAATCGTGTTGTCCGCCATATCTCCGTAGAGTGCGTCGTGGAAGCTCTTCGAGCGATCGGGCGTGCCCATCCCATCCACGCAGACCACCACGAAGCCCAGTTCCGCCAGCGCCTGCAGATCGCGATGCGCTGGAATGAACTTACGGTCTCCGCAGGACCCTGTCTGCGGCCCGGGATAGACAAAGTCGACGATGGGATATTTCTTGCTCTCATCGAAATCCGACGGCTTGAATAGGAAGCCGTACAGCTCTGTCTTTCCATCGCGTGCGCGAGTCGTGATGGGCGTCAGCGGCTTCCAGCCGGTTGCGACCAGTTTTGAAATGTCCTGATCGGCAACGTGCAGCACTACCTTTCCGTCGACGTCGAGCACCGTTGCCTTCCCCGGGGTCGATGGAGTGGAAGCAACATCGAGAAACAGGGTTCCGTCCTGCGAGGGAGTAATGGTGTGATTGGCCGGCTCGGGCGTCAGCAGCTTCAGGCCGCTGCCATCCAGGCCCACGCGATAGAGCGCGGTGAAGTATGGATCCCATCCGCTCTGCTTGCCAGTGCCGGTAAAGAATGCGACGCGCGCCTTTTCATCCACGGCTAGGAGCTGCTTCACGTTGCCCTCGCCGCGAGTGATCTGGTCTTTGAGCTTGCCGGTTACAGCGTCATACAGATACAGCCGGCCCCAGTTGTCGCGCTGTGAGAACCAGATGACCTCGTTCGACGCGGAGAGATACTTCCAGCTCACCTTGTCGCCGCCGCTGCTTTCAAAGTACGTGGCGACGCTTTCGGTCATCACCTCGCGTACCCTCCCGCTCTTCGCATCGGCGATGCGCAACCACTCCTGCTTGTGATCGCGTGAGGTCGCCACCAGGGCAAGGCTGCGGCTGTCGGCGCTCCACTGCGCATCGTCCCAGCCGTGGCCTCCCTCGCAGCTCACGTCATCGCAGAGGCTGGAGCGGTGCAGCTCCGGCGCCATCTTCAGCCGGACTACCTTGCGCGTGGCGACATCGAGGATCACCGGCTGGATAGTGATGATTCGCGGATCGCCGGGGAGTGGATAGGCCCAGTTCTCAAGCTCGGGATGCCCGACCGTGGTTTGCACCAGGTACATGCGTCCGACGCCGCGCTGATCCTGCTGAAACGTGGCGATCTTGGTTGAGTCCGGAGACCACACCAGGATGGGGTGATCGCTGTGCGTCCATCCGGCGTTATCGGTCGCATAACCGAAGTCCTCAACTCCGTCGCGAGTGAGTTGGAACTCGTTTCCGCTCCCGGTCTCGCGCACCCAGAGGTTGTGGTCCCGGATGAAGGCGCCGTACTTGCCGTCGGGAGATACATCGGAGTCCACACCGTCGCGGCCGCTGAAGACGTCCGTCGCGCGCTCGCACCGCATTTGCGCAGCGGTGTTGCAGCGGAACGTATCGGCTCCGATGGTCACGTAGAGCAGCCGGTCGTGATCCCTCCACTGAAGGTCGTCGATCGGAAGATTTGCCGGGTTGAGCGGCTGTTTC
>JAICMT010000225.1 GCA_025929125.1 Acidobacteriaceae bacterium
AGATCGTATTGCAGGTTCAGGTTGTACTCCTGCGTTCGCGCATCACGCAGATGTGGGTTGGTGGCCTCAATGAAGGGCGCCGTGAAGGGCGTGCGGGGCTGAAACACCGGATAGCTGGATTGCGGCAGCACGAATGGCTGGAACGGATGCGCCAGCGAAGCGGCAGCATTCTGCGATCCGAAGCCGATCTGCAGAGTTGCGAACGGAAGCTGGCTCAGCGTCTGCTCGGACACGGTGCCGGAGTGGCGATCGTAGTAGATGCCATATCCGCCTCGAAGGGCGAGTGTCGGGCGGTCGGTAAGCTGCCAGGCGAAGCCGAGCCGGGGCGATATGTCCGCCAGCGGCGTCTGATAGAAACCGGAATACGAAGTTCGCACCACTCCGGCTGGCAGATCGCCCTTGAAGTTGGCCGGCAAGGTCTGGCCGCTGTAAGTGCCATCCAGGGGCAAAGGTCCCTGCTGTGCGAGGAATGGATCGAAATTCGCAAGCCGGCCGTTGTTCTCGACGGGGGCTGAAAAGATCTCATAGCGTAGCCCGGCATTCAGCGTGAAGCGAGGCTTCAGCTTGATGTCGTCCTGCACAAACCCCGCCAGGTCGGTGTAACGAGTGTCCCGCCGATAAATACCTCCACCGGCAAACGACCCCGAGATATTGCTCACGCCCTGCGGGCTACCGTTTTGCGACGCACTCTGCCCGACGAGGAAGTCCGCAAATGTCCCAATCTCCAGCAGCCCGTCTGTCTCTTCCGGCTGATCTTCATCCACCTGGAATCGCTTTGCCTCAATGCCCATGCGTGCATCATGGCGACCATGCGTCCAGGCCAGAGTGTCCTGCCAGATGAAGCTATTGGTCACCTGCCATGCGCTCGGATTCCCGGCGTCCCCAATCGCGAAGCCTGCAACCTGAATCCCCGGAGCGGCAGCTTCGGAAAGAGGACCGCCTACCGGCGTGTCCTGCCCCACATCCGTGGAGGAGAGCGCGTTGTGCACCCTGGACAGACCGTCAAAGCGAATGAAGCCTGCTCGCGCCACGTTCACAAGCCTTGCGTTGAAGACGTGAGTGTCCGCCAGGACAAAGTTCGTGTTGCGGTTCAGCGACTGGCTGGGCCAACCCGGCAGGTTGGTCAGGTTTTCCGGAAATGCTTTGGCGATGGTAGCCCTGGAGTAAAAGAACCGGCCGCCGAGTGTATCTTTGCTGCCGAGCAAACGATCCACGTTCGCCGTGAACTGATCCTCGTTGTAGTAGGACGGGGGTGCAAAGGTGGATTGCCCAACCGGCAGTTGATCCGACGCATTCGCGCCAGTAAGCGGCAGTGCGACCTGCGGAGTAGGAATCAGGAACTGTCCGTTCGCCCCTTTTGCATTCAGGATGCGCAACGCCACCGGATTGATGTTGGAGCCATCGCAGGCCACCTGCGCTCCGCCGGCCTGCGTAAGATACCCGCTTGCCGGATCGCCCTGCGCGTTCTTATGGAGATCGGGACAGAACTGTGCACCCAGAGCTGCCGCCGACCGGTCGGCTCCAAGCATCGGCAGAATGGGATGCTGAGCATCCCCCAGGCCATTCGCCTCTCGGGTGCCTTGGTAGGCCCCAAAGAAGAACATGCGATCGCGTTGGATTGGCCCGCCTACAGCGGCCCCGAACTGGTTATGCTTCAGCTCCGCACGCGGCTGGCCGTCCTGCTTGGCAAAGAACTCATTCGCATTGAAGATGTTATTCCGGACAAACTCCCAGACGCTGCCATGAAATTCGTTACTCCCCGCGCGCGTGACCAGATCCACGTTCGCTCCGGATCCTCGTCCATAGGCCGCATCGAAATTTGCGGTCTGCACCTGAAACTGCTCGATGGTGTCGGGCGCGGGAACGGCAGTGCCCACCTGTGAGGTGCCGCTCATGGCAGCCGAGTTCTGCATCAGGTTGTTTGCGTCGACTCCGTTGAACTGAATGTTGTTGGCCAGCGGCGACGCGCCATTGGAAGCAACATTCTGTGTTCCCGAGCCCAGTTGCGTCGCACTCGGCAGATCGACAACGATACCCGGCGAAAGCGCAAGAATCTGCGTGTAGTTCCGGTTGCTGAGCGGCAGCGCATTCACCGCCTCACGATTCACCAATCCGCCCAGCGTGGAGCTGTCCGTCTGTACCACCGCCTGCAGCGCCGAGACCTCGATGGTGGACGATACCCCAGCCACCGCAAGCTCCACCGCCACCGACTTCGTATCCCCGGTCGTCACCACCACAGAGGCCATCTTCTGATCGGCAAAGCCGTCCGCGTGCACTTTGAGCTCCCACTCGCCCGGAGTCAGGAGCGGCAGGCGAAAGAAGCCGTCCTGTTCCGTATGCGTGAGCCGGTGCATTCCGGTGGTCTCGTTGATCGCCTCCACGTCCGCAGACCCTACGCGATGATGCTGCGGGTCAGTGACGATACCGGTGATCGCGCCGGTGCCAGGCGTCTGTGCCGAAACAAAGGAAGCTGTGCTGAGGGCGGCGACAACCAACAGCGTCCTGAAGGAAACGCGCGGATGGAGAAGAACACAAGAAGGCATAGTCACGCTCACAATGGGTACTGTGTAGCCGAGTATGCAAGGCTAGCCACGCGCAGTTGTCCGGGCTTTGTCATTCCTTCTCTGCGCTTTGTCATTTGGCTCGGGGAGCCAAATGCATCTCTCGGCCCACCTGAGCCAGGTAGCAGGCGCTTTTGGTCATTGCATTGTCATTTCGCGATAAAAGTTGCGGACACCTTCAGCTGGCTGAGCAATAATGGATGCCACCATGCCCGACTTAATGCGCCAGGACCTCTATCGTTCAGCAATGGGCACCCTTCCCGAGAGCGCGCAAGTATTGGTCGTCGAAGATGATCCGCGCATGCAGAAAGTTCTGCAGCGAGCTCTCGCCGCCGAGGGGATTGACGTGATCAGCAGCGCCGACGGAGTCGACGCTCTGGAGCGCTTCCGCGAGCTGCGGCCCGCGGCCGTCGTATTGGATCTCAATCTCCCCCGCCTGCCCGGACGCGATGTATGTCGCGAGATCAAGTCCATCTCTCCCGACACCCCCGTGCTCATCCTCAGCGCGCGATCTGAGGTCGTGGATAAGGTGCTGCTCTTCGAGCTCGGCGCGGACGATTACGTCACCAAGCCCTTCAGCCCACGCGAATTGCTGGCACGCCTCCAGTCTGCGCTGCGGCGCAGCCGGCGAACGCGAGTTCCCGCAGAAGCCGCCGAGCAGTACACCTTCAGCTCGTTCACCGTACACTTTGGACAGATGACGGCCGAGCGCAATGGAGAGCTGATCACACTCACGACGCTCGAATTTAAATTGTTGCGCTACCTCATCGAGCACAGCGGCATTGTGCTGAGCCGCGAGGCTCTCCTCACGCACGTCTGGGGATACAACGCCTATCCCACCACCCGCACCGTGGACAACCAGATCCTTAAATTGCGCCAGAAGCTGGAAGAAGACCCCGCAAATCCCCGCCATCTTCTTACCGTGTATGGCTCGGGGTACAGGTTTGTCGGCTGACACTGGGGCAGCCGAAGCGCCGCGGGGTGTGCCGCTTCGCTGGATGCTGGTGCTCACACTGAGCGTCGTCATCGTCTGCCTCACAACTTTGAGTCTTCGAATTGTGGATGCGCGCCTGCACCAGCGCATCGCGGAGGCCTCGCGCGTCGAACTGCGCAACTCGCTCTCGAGCTTCGCCGATGCGGAGTCCGAGCGCCTCCTCGAACTGCAGCGCGAGAACGCCCTCCTCGCCGATCTTCCCAGCCTCAAAGCTCTAATGACCACCGCCGACGACCGCACCATCCAGGATGGCGGCCAGCAGTTCTGGAAAACCAGCGGAGAGGACTTATTTGCACTGGCCCAGCGCAATGGACACCTGAGCGCACTCTACGCTCGCAATGAACCGGCCACAGACGAACTGCGCAAGGACCTCGAGTCCGCACTCTCGAGCGAGGATCGCCGCTATCTGGTGAGCGGCCACCGCCTCTTCGGCTATTCAGTCAAGCCGCTGTTCTTCGGGGACGAGCGCAGCGGCACTCTTCTGGGGTACGTCATCACCGGCTATGCCATCGATGCCCAGCAACTCACGCGGCTTGAAGCCGCCAGCGGACTTCAACTGGTATTTCTCAGCGGCGAGCAGACCCTC
>JAICMT010000280.1 GCA_025929125.1 Acidobacteriaceae bacterium
CTCGGAGCTGGTTGCCATCGACATGCAGGACATCCACTGGAAGAACGACGCCATCCTGGTGCGCGGCAAGGGGCGCAAGCAAAGGTTTGTGCCGCTGGGGGACGAGGCTGCGGCGGCCATCCGGGAGTATCTTCCGCAGCGCGAGCAGCGGCTGCGCCTGGCAGGGAAGGAATTGCTCCTTGGCGAGGGGCCTCTTGTAATGAATCTGCGCGCTCGGGGCAATGCCCGGCTGACGACCCGCAGCGTGGGCCGGATCGTAAAGAGTATTGCGACTTCCCGCGGGCTGCCTGCTGATACCCATCCCCACACTCTCCGGCACGCTTTTGGGACCCACATGTTGGAGGAGGGGGCGGATCTGCGCGCGATCCAGGAGATGCTGGGACACGAGCGGCTTTCGACCACCCAGCGATACACGCAATTGAGTGCTTCGCAAGTGCAACGTGTGTATGAGGAAACGCACCCGCGGGCGCGCTGAGGGAAGAACTTACGGCCGCGCAAATTCCGCTACAGACAACGGCACCCACCGTGGATTATGATGGACGAGGAAGCTCTGCGGGTAGGTCCTGGGGAAGGTTGCTCCCCGGATGAGCAGCCGGCGTTTTCTTCTTGATTGCAAGTACCGAAATATCAGTTGTCCGACGCTAAAGCTTCTGCCCAGGCAGATGTGTCGATGAAATCCCCGGAGTCGCCTCCGGCGGCTCGAATCGCAGTCAGCGGTAGTGTCTCCGCAGAAAACAGTAGTCCTTCAACGGAAGGTAGCCATGAATTCATCCGAATCCCGTCATCGCATTCCCAAAGCCCAAGGCTTGTACCGGCCACAGTATGAGCATGATGCCTGTGGCATGGGCCTGGTTGCCAGCATCAAGGGAGAGAAGAGCCAGGAGATCATCCGCAAGGGTCTCGAGGTTCTAATCAACCTGACGCATCGCGGGGCGGCGGGTTCGGATCCGGAGACGGGAGACGGAGCGGGCATTCTGATCCAGGTGCCGCACGACTTCTTCGCGGTGGAGTGCGCGAAGCTGGGGATGGAGCTTGGCGGGGCAGGCAACTACGGTGTGGCCATGTGCTTCCTGCCCGTGGACAAGCACGCCCGGCTGCAGTGCGAGGGCGTGGTGGAACGCATGGCGCAGGAAGAGGGGCTCCACGTTCTGGGCTGGCGGGACACGCCAGTGAATGGGGACGCACTGGGGCGAGAGGCGCGGGCGAGCCAGCCGTACATCGAACAGTTCTTTGTCGGCCGGCCTGCGGGCATGGATGAGGACGCTTTCGAGCGGCTGTTGTATGTTGTGCGCCGCCGCACCGAAAACGAGATCGCCAACTCGGACATCGAGGACAAGGGCGACTTCTACATCCCCTCTTATTCCTGCCGGACCATCATCTACAAAGGCCTGATGCTGGCGCCGCAGATCGAGAAGTTTTACTTCGAGCTGGCGAATCCGCTGGTCAAAAGCGCACTCTGCCTGGTGCACCAGCGCTTCTCGACGAACACGTTTCCGAGCTGGAAGCTGGCCCATCCCTACCGGTATGTGGCGCACAACGGCGAGATCAACACGATCCGCGGCAACATCAGCTGGATGAACGCCCGGCAATCGGTGCTGCAGAGCGATCTATACGGCGATCAGATCGACAAGCTGTACCCTGTCGTCACTCCGGGGGGCAGCGACTCCGCCGCGCTCGATAACGCGGTCGAGTTTCTGTATCAGTCCGGCCGCTCCCTGCCGCATGTCATGGCTATGCTCATTCCCGAGGCCTGGTCCGGCAACCCGGACATGGACGAGGACAAGCGGGCATTTTACGAGTACCACGCTTCGCTGATGGAGCCGTGGGACGGCCCTGCCGCGGTGGCTTTTACCGACGGCCGCATGGTGGGCGCGACGCTGGACCGCAATGGTCTGCGCCCTGGCCGGTACATCGTCACCAAGGACGATTTGGTCGTGCTGGCTTCGGAGGCCGGTGTCATCGAGGTACCCGCGTCCGATGTCCGGAAGAAGGGGCGCCTGCAACCGGGCCGCATGTTCCTGGTGGACACGGTGGAGCACCGCATCATCTCCGATCGCGAGATTAAGAAGAAGCTTGCCGGTCGGCAGCCGTATGGCGAGTGGTTGAAGGAGCAGCAGGTTACGCTGGAGCAGTTGCCGGAGCCATGGCGCGTGATGAGCTCGGACCCCGAGAGTCTGTTGCGCCGCCAGCGTGCCTATGGCTACAGCGAAGAAGATCTGCGCGTGCTGCTTGGCCCCATGGGAGCGGGTGGCGAGGAGCCGCTGGGCTCAATGGGCACCGACACACCCCTCGCGTGCCTTTCGGATCGGCCGCAGCAGCTCTTCAGCTACTTCAAACAGCTCTTCGCGCAGGTCACCAATCCCCCTATCGATCCGATACGGGAAGAGATGGTGATGTCGCTGATCAGCTACATCGGTACCGAACGCAACATTCTGGATGAGGCGCCGGAGAACTGCCACACGCTCAAGCTGCCGCATCCGATTCTGACCAATCGCGATCTGGAAAAGCTGCGTCGCGTTTCCTCCGGCGACCTGCTCGCGACAACGCTGCCCACGTTGTTCCGCGCCGAGGATGGCGAGGCGGGATTGGCGCAGGCGCTCGAAGACCTGAGCTCGCGGGCGGCTCTGGCCGTAGCCTCCGGCTACAGCCTGTTGATTCTTTCTGATCGAGGCGTCAACTCGACGCTCGCGCCCATTCCCAGCCTGCTGGCGATGACCGCAGTGCACAACCGGCTGGTGCGCGACAAGACGCGCACCCAGGTGGCACTGATCATTGAGAGCGGAGAACCACGCGAGGTGATGCACTTTGCGCTGCTAATCGGATATGGCGCCAGCGCCGTGAATCCCTATCTGGTCTTCGAGACGTTGCGTGACATGAAGCGCCGCGGCCTGCTGCCGGAGAAGATTACGGCGGATTACGCGGAGAAGAACTTTATTAAGGCGATCAACAAGGGCCTGCTGAAGACCTTTTCCAAGATGGGCATCAGCACGCTCCAGAGCTATCGCGGAGCGCAGGTATTTGAGGCAGTCGGCCTGAACAAGTCGCTGGTAGATTCTTATTTCTCCGGCACAGCTTCGCGCATTGAAGGCGTCGGCCTGGACGTGCTGGCGCGCGAGGCGCAGATTAAACACGCGTTCGCGTTCCAGCCGCTCACGGAATCCGAGACCGACTTGGTGGTCGGGGGCCAGTACCAGTACCGCGAAGGCGGCGAGTACCACCTGCTGAATCCTGCGACCATAAGCAAACTGCAGCACGCAGTGCGCGCGAACAATCCGCAGACCTTCCAGGAGTACACCGATTTGATCGATGAGCAGAGCCGGCATCTTTGCACGCTGCGCGGCCTGATGAAGCTCAAGTACTCCGAGAACCCAATTCCGATCGAACAGGTTGAGCCCGCCAAAGAGATAGTGAAACGGTTCACCACCGGCGCCATGAGCTTCGGCTCCATTAGCAAAGAGGCTCACGAAACGCTCGCGATTGCAATGAACCGCATCGGTGGCATGTCCAACACGGGCGAGGGCGGGGAAGAC
>JAICMT010000024.1 GCA_025929125.1 Acidobacteriaceae bacterium
GAGCGTCCATGCTGCCCGGTTACATCTCAAAAACGGTACCGAATCCGGTTACAAACCGTGCGCCGTGGTACAAGAACATCGCGCCGACTTATGCGGGTATTTTTCTGTGGGTCGTGTTTTATCGGGAGATTGCCGGCGGAACGTTAGATAAAGCCGGGCTGGGGCTGTCGCTGCTGGCGCTGCTGGTGGCGGGAGTGATCAGCTATGCGCTGTTCTATTACGTGCCCGCGTTGTTGGGACTGAAGACCGGGTATCCGCTGTACGTGGTGGGCAGTTCCACGTTTGGAACGGCGGGTGGATACCTGATGCCGGGCCTGCTGATGGGCGTGCTGCAGGTGGGTTGGATGTCGGTGAACGCGTATGTTTCGGCCAGCTTTATCCTGTCGGCGTTTGGGTCGAAGGCGGGGCCGGGGACGATGGCGTTTACGGTGATTGCCGCGGTGTGGGCGCTGGCGCTGGGGTTTGTGGGCGCGATGGGCATTCAATACGTCGGCAGGTTTGCGCTGTACCTGAATATGGTGCCGCTGCTGATGATCATCATTGTCGCCGCGAAGACGGGCGGCTCCGCGTTCCAGTATGTGCCGGAGCACCCGGCGCCGTACGTGGGCTTTATGACGATGGTGCAGGTGGTGGTCGGCTTCTTTGCCACGGCGGGCGCGGCGGGTGTGGACTTTGGGATGGGCGCTCGCGATGCAGGCGACGTGAAGTGGGGCGGGCTGGTGGGGATTCTGCTGGCGGCGGTGATTGCGGGCGGGCTGCCGCTGATCTCAGTGGCGGGCGCGCATGTGAGTTTTGGCGTGACGGACTACCACTTCGATTCGGCGATTGCGCAGACGGGGGGCTTCGCTTCGATCGCGTTCCTGCTGTTCGCGATCGCGTCGATTGTGTCGATGTGCTTCTCGTCGTTTATTGCGGGCAATAGCCTGGCGACGATGATTCCGGGCGTGCCGCGCATTACCTCGACGATGGTGGGAGCGGTGGTTGCGGCGATTCTCGCGATCACCGGGGTGGCGGCGAACCTGGTGGGGCTGTTCACGATTATCGGCGCATCGTTTGGGCCGATCATCGGGGCGATGGTGGCGGACTGGCTGCTCAGCGGCAAGAAGTGGGCGGGACCACGAGCCGGCATCAACTTTGCGGGTTATGGCGCGTGGGCGGTGGGCTTTGTGATCGGGATTCTGCCGTTCCTGCCGATAAGCGATGCGGCGAAGGCGTATGCGCAGCCTGCGGCGCTGTACAGCTTTGTCGCCGGATTCCTTGTGTACCTGGTGCTGGCGAAGGCCGGGTTGCAGCCGAAGACGGAGCCGGTGCGAGTGCTGGCGGCGGAGGGTGTCGCCGGGGTCTAGGCCACGCTGCGAATTTCGCGAGGACTTACTTCAGGGCGAGCGGGTGTTTGGATTCTTTTCCGCTGAACTTGCTGACGGGAAACCTGCAGCCGGGATGGCTTTGCAGGTGTTCGATGTGGGCGCGGGAGCCGGTGCTGGATTCTTTGAGCGCCTGCACCGGGCCGTGGCAGTATTTGCAGCGCATCAGCTGGTCGCGTTCGGTGAGGGCTTCGAAGATGGTGCAGGGCAGCCAGCGGCCGCGTACTTTGACCTCGCACTCCGTCATGACCGGCGGCTTCTTTTTGGGAGCCATGGATTGGTGAGATGCTGCTAGGCCTTGGTGGACTCGGCGAGATCCTCGTGGGTGTGGCGGCTGGGCTGGAGAAGAAGCGGCTCGGTAGCGCTGTCGGCGGTGTTGCCGGCGACCAGCAAGGCGGAGGCGGCGATGACCCAGGTGATGAGGAAGGCGGTCAGGGGAAAGCGCGCTCCGTGTGGGGAGGTGGGCATTTTGGGCGTGGCGGAGAACCAGGTGTCGGGTCCCCAGACCAGGAAGGCGAACAGAGTGAGCATGGCGGTCTCAACCAGGGCGGCGATGCGCGGCCAGAGCGCGAGCAGGATGGCGAGGCCGCAGGCCATCTGTCCAATGCCGGTGAGATAGGCGAAGCCCATTCGGAACGGCAACCAGGAGGGGACGAGCGTCGCGGTGATTTTGGCATACACCATGTGCGAGAGTCCGACGGGAAGCACGGCGAGGGCGAAGAGGATTTGCGCCATGCGAAAGCCGCTGGGGCCGGCGATGCGGGAGAAGAAGGGCAGGTTCTCCAGGCCAGAGAGGCGCGCGAACAGGACCCATCCGCCGGCGACGAGCATGGCGACCTCGCCAATGCCGAGCCAGACGCCTTCAATTTGAGGCGCGGCAAGGATGCTGGGAATTTTGAGAGACAGCCAGGCGAGGAGAAATACAAACAGAGCTCGGGCGGCGAGGGCGGCTGTGGC
This sequence comes from Acidobacteriaceae bacterium, assembly GCA_025929125.1. Taxonomy (GTDB): domain Bacteria; phylum Acidobacteriota; class Terriglobia; order Terriglobales; family Acidobacteriaceae; genus Edaphobacter. The sequence continues at coordinate 2,322 of JAICMT010000024.1, forward strand.
GCGGAAGTGCAACGCGATGCTGACGGCGACCATGAAGACGCCGCAGGCCACGGCGACCAGGGCGCGGCCGGAAAATGCGGGTACGGGTTGCCAGCTGTAGGCGAAGTCTCGATACAGGATGGAGAGCACGCCCATTGCGGCGAGGCCGGCGGAGAAGAGAGACAGCCCGGGCTGGCTCTCGTGAATGGCTTCCGATGATTGTTCCGTCATATGGATGCGGCTCCGTGGGGTGAATCTGCGATCAGGCGACCAGCTGGCCGAGGCCGGAGAGGGTGCGATCGGCTGCGGGACCGTGACGTTCTCGGTCGCGGTGGGTGAGGTAGGCGGCGAAGATGAGGCAGGCGCCTATGGCCGTGATGTTGTAGACGGCGGCACCCCAGGTGGGCTGATGGTGCAGCCGGGTGAAGATCGGCGGTATCTCGACCAAGGGTTCAAACAGCAAGAGCATCAAGGCGAGAAGCTTGAGGGCGAGGACGTCCAGTTTGCCGGAGCAGATGGCGCATCCGGCGAGGATGAAGGCGACTCCGGTGAATGCCGCCCAAAACGTTGCAAAGGGGATCCAGTGCGGGACGATGCTGGCGAAGCCATGCAGACCGACGAGGTGAAATACGCCGAACAAGATGGGCGGCACCCCGAGCATCCAGCGGGTGGCGATGGCTGCGCGCTTTTGCACGAGGGAATTGGGTGAGGCAGCCCAGGAGAGAAGGACCGCCGGCGCCATCAGCAGGAGCTGTTGCGCGAGTGCGAAGCAGGTGCTCAGTACGAAGCTGATGCGGCGGCCAGGTGGGTAAACTCCAGCCGAGTAGCGGGCGACCCAGAAGCCCACAAAGAGCAAGTAGACTGCGGCGGATGCGATGGCAGCGATCTTCCGGGTTCCCGGAAACAGAATGGCAACGCCTGCGGCGATGAGCCAGATGCCGATGACGTAGGCCAGGACGTGTTGGGCGGGGAGGCTGATCCCGAGAGCCTGGATGGGCTGATGCGAGGAGTCGAAGGCCCCCCAAGCGAGGTTGAGTATGCCGGTGAGAATGGTGCCCAGGCCATAGGACCAGATCCCGAGTTTCATCGATGTTTGCATCCGCCTCTCCGGCAAAAGCGCGAGTTCAAAACACGACGCAAGCGCTTTCCCGATTTCAGGACTGATAGTATGGCGGCATTGGTTCACCGAACAGTGCCATTTTCGCGAAATACATTGGGCCATTGAGGAATGGCGAAAGCTATCAGTTCGTTCGAGCTCACGCTGAAGAGCCGGTCGCGGCATCAGACGCTGACCAGCTGGCTCTATGGCGAACTGCGCTCGGCCATTCTGGATGGCCGGCTGGCGCCAGAGACCAGGCTGCCGGCCTCGAGAGATTTCGCACGGCAGTATGAACTCTCCCGGGGCACGGTGGTGAGCGTGCTGGAGCGATTGCAGGACGAAGGCTACGTTACGTCGCGCGTGGGATTCGGGACGGTGGTGAATCGGGTGGAGTCGCCGCGTCCGGCGCGCCCGGCGACGGCAACACCGGCGTACATTCGGCGTATTGTTGCGACCCACAAGCGGCCGCAGCCCTGGATTGATGGGGCGTTTGCCAGGGGCGTGCGGCCGTTTCTGATCGGGGTTCCGGCAACGGACGAATTCCCAGCGCAGATATGGGGACGGCTTGCGGCGAACCGGGCGCGTCGCTTCCGGTCGTGGCTGAAGAGCGGCGGCGACCGGCGCGGGTATGAGCCGCTGCGCAGCGCCATCGCGGATTATCTGCGGACCTCGCGCGGAGTGCGGTGCCGTGCGGAGCAGATTGTTCTGGTGTCGGGGATACAGCAGGGGCTCGATCTGCTGGCGAGGCTGCTGCTGAAGAAGGGGGATGCGATATGGATGGAAGACCCAGGATACTTCGGGGCCAGGATCGCGTTTGAGAATGCCGGAGCGCGAATGAAGCCTGTGCCCGTGGATGAAGAAGGGCTGTCGGTTGCCGCCGGGATCAGGATGTGTCCCGATGCGAACGGTGCCTACGTGACGCCGGCGCACCAGTTTCCGCTGGGGGTAACGATGTCGCTGGAGCGGCGAATGGCGCTGCTCGGCTGGGCTGCACGCGCGGGCGCGTTTGTGATCGAAGACGACTACGACAGCGAATACAGGTTTGAGGGGCCACCGGTTCCTGCGCTGCAAAGTCTGGACAATCACTCGAGCGTCGTATTCCTGGGCTCGTTCAGCAAGACGATGTTTCCGTCTTTGCGCGTGGGCTACGTGGTGCTGCCGCCAGCTTTGGTCGAGCCGTTCGTGGCGCTTCGCTACCGAACGGATTTTCGGAATTCATGCTTCGATCAGGCGGTGCTTTGCGACTTCATCGCAGAGGGGCATCTGGCACGTCATCTGCGAAGGATGCGGACGCTGTATGGAGAGCGCCTGGAAATCCTGATCGACGGCGCGAAGCAGCACCTGGGCGGAGTGCTGGAGGTTTCGAACGTGAGGGCAGGACTCTACACGATCGGGTATCTCAAGAATGGGATGAGTTCGCGGCAGGCGGAAGAGTTGGCGGCGGCGGAGGGGCTTGAGGTTTTCGGCGCCGATCGATGCACGCTGCGGCGTCCGGATCCGAAGGCGTTGCTGTTTGGGTTTGGAGGATTTGACGAGGTTGCGATCCGGCAGGGGCTGATAAGGCTGGCAAAGGCGCTGGGCAGCCGGAGCTCAGCGCACTGAGACAAGTTCCGGCGATGAAGTTAGTGGAACGAGACGCGGTAGAGATTCCTGTGGACTGTGGTGTTGACCCAGGCGTAGTGCTGGGGATCTTGCCCGAGGACGATGCCTGCGCGCGGGATGGATTCGGCTCCGGCGACGATGTCGGACTGAGCGAGCTGTGCGATACCCTGCGCGGGGAGATCGGGCAAGCTTTCGCCGGGACCAAGCGGAAGGACGAGGGTTCGGCCGGGGCCGGTGCTCGAAGGATTTTCCACGGGAACGAATAGGAATTTGCCGCCGGGGGACCAGCTGATTTCGCAGTAGCTCAGGCAGAGTTGGCGGGGGCGGCCACCGTCGAGGGGCACTGCGGCAGCGGAGGGAAGGCCCTTGTCCGGGCCCTGCGGGTAGTCGACGACGGCCCACCGGCGAGCAGGCGAAACTCCCTTGAAGTGCAGGATGGGGTCCGGCAGCACACGGGCGAGGTGCGTTCCCTGAGGGCTTACCTGCTCCAGGTAGTTCGCATTGCCCTCTGCTCGCTGAAACAGGATCTGGCCATGCGCGCCGAAACGGGGCCAGCGCGCACCGGGAAGACCGATCCGCACCGGCGGCTGGCTGCGGTCGAGTGGCGCTCTCCAGAGCTCGGTGGTTCCGGACTGCGCGGCGCTGTAGACGACCTGTTTGCCGTCGGGCGAGAGATCAAAGTCCACCATGGAGACGCCGGGAAGGACCGCTTCGGCCTGGCCGGAGGCGACATTGGTACGCCAGAGCTCCACTCCGGAGTCCTGTTTGCGGAGCAGGTAGTAGAGGGTTGCGGTGTCGGGACTGAAGACTGGCTCCGAGACGACCTCGCCCTCCGACGAGAGCTGCCGCTCCCCGGTGGGGTCGTGGATCCAGATGGAGCTCTCATGGACACCGACGGAGGTGATGAGGGATCCGTCAGACTGCACGGCTAACCACTTCTCTTCGCTGGGGCCGGAGCTGATCTGCTCGGGGTCGCCATCGGGGAAGGCCTGACGCCAGATGTGGCTTTGACCCCCGACGAGCGCAGTGAAGTACATGGCGCGGCCGTCGGGAGACCACGCGGCGGAGGTGCAGGCGCCTGCCGGTCCGACGTTGCGCGGTGCGGCCTGGCTCTGGATTGCGATGAGGCGGCAGGCGGCCCAGTCGCCCGTGCCGCTCATCTCGACGACGAGAGCCCAGTGGTGATCGGGAGAGGGTATGGCGAAGTGCGCCATGGCGCGCTGGTGCTGCGGGGAGTAGATTTCGCGCAGGTCGGAGCGGGTGGGAGTGGCAGTCACGACGCCGAGATGGATGCCGGATTTGATCTGCGAGAAGAGGAGCCGCTGCGGATCGAGCCAGACCAGTCCGGCGGCGTTGTTGAGCAGCAGGCGGGGTTCGCCGCCGAGGGAGGAGACGACGTAGGTGGAAAAGCCGGAGGGTTCGAGGACGGTGTAGGCGATCTCGGAGCCGTCCGGCGAGAAGGCGAGGCCGTACTTCAGGCGGGTGTCCTGGGTAAGCCGGGTGGCTTCGCCATTGGGCAGCAGCTTGACGTAGATCTGGTCGGGGGTGAGGAAGCCGTTGCCGCTGCGGATAAAGGCCAGCATGCGTCCGTCGGGGGAAAGGGCGGGAGCGACCGCGGAGTCGGTGAAATCCGTGAGCTGGGTGTAGGAGACGGAGGGCGCGGGGTGTGTGGGTCGATACAGCGCGACGGCCACCAGAGCCAGGACCACGCACGCGGCTCCGAGTGCCAGCCACTTTTTGTGTGGGATATAGGAGCGGCGCGGAGGCTCGGCTGCGGGCGGAGCGTTGGGTGTCTCGACCACTGGCGCGGGATCCGGGTCTGAAACGACCTCGGCTGCAGCCAGAACGGGTGTGACCGGAGCGATAAAGCGGTAGCCCATGCCGGTGACGGTTTGGATATAGCGGGGGCGGTCTGCCTGGTCGCGCAGGACGTGGCGGAGTTTGGCGATGGCGGTGTTGATTCCGTGCTCGGTATCGACGAAGACTTCGCTGGACCAAAGCCTCTGCGAGATCTCGGCGCGGGAGACAATCTCGCCTTCGCGGGAGGCGAGCAGGACGAGGAGCTCGATGGGTTTTCGCTCGACTTTGAGGAATCGTCCGTTGCGGAGCAGCTCGAAACGCGCACAGTCGAGCTGATACTCGCCGAATTGAAGGAGCGAAGAGGGCAGAGTGGCAGGCAAGAGGGCCTCCAGCGCGCGGGAACGGGAAAACAGTTTAGCACGCAAGCGCGTGGTTCTAAATGGATTGCGGCTTTACCAAGCTTTACCTCCGGCTTTACCCCGCAGCATTGCGCCGAATGGCTGGTTCGCGTTTAGCTCGGGCTCAGCCGGCAAAGCTCCGGCGGAGGAGAAGAAGAATGAGAGCCATTTCTGCAAAGTGGATGTCCTGCATAGGCGCTGCAGCTCTTGTGGTGACCATGACGCAAGTTGCCGCCGCCCAGTGCGGCCTGCCGAACAAACCGATCCAGCGGATGAACTGGAGACCAATGGTCCGTGGAGCGAATCCGTGGCTGCTGCGGACCTCCGACGATGATGACAACGACGGGCCGTCGATCGTGGGCATGTGGCACGTGAAGTTTACGGCCACGCAACAGAACGGCCAGGACATTCCGGGAGGAGGAGCCGTGATCGACAACTCCATGGTGGTTTGGCACCACGATGGGACGGAGATTATGAACTCGTCGCGATCGGCCCAGGACGGCAACTTCTGCCTTGGAGTCTGGAAGCGTACCGGAAAGTTCAGCTATCAGCTGAACCACATTCCGTGGGCGGGCAACATCTTCGATCCGTCGGTTCCGCCGAATGTGATCGGACCACCTCAGGCCGGAGTTCAGATTCTCGAGTACATCACGCTGGATCCGAGTGGGAAGTCGTACTCCGGCACCTTCACCCTGACTGGGTACGACACCACCGGGAACGTTTACATCGTGTTCAAGGGAACGCTCGCGGCAACGCGCGTGACGCCGGATACACCGTTCTCGGACCTGCTCTGACCCGGGTGGGGTGCCGGCGGGAGCTTTCCTTCCGGCGCCCTGAGTCGCTCGGATCCATGATTGCCCATTCAGCCCTGCCCTTTGGTGCGACGGGCCGGGTGGAGGGAAGCAGTTTGCGCAGTGCAGGGGCAGCACGACAGTTCACAGGATTTGCTCAGGCTACGACCCAGTCCTGACCGCGCCTTCGCCGCTCAATCTCCGGGTTTCAGGTATGAACCGCATGCTGTTGAGTCTTGTCGCGATCATCGCAGCCTTTCGCCTTTGTACGCTGTTTTCATTGCCTAGAGCCATGAGAAGCAGCTGAAGAGCAACGGCGCAAGAGAGTATGGGCAGCGCAGCACGATGGCGATCTGGGCGGCTACGGGCGGCGTGAGTGCGCTGATCGAAGGATTCTCCGTCCGGCACGCTCAGTTCGACCGCATTGCCGAGGTGGGCCTGGTGATCTACCTATTTTCAGCGCTGGCGCTGGTGTTCGTGATCCGGACCCTGGGGCCGTTCTGGAGCGGCAAGGTGCTGATGGCGCCCCATCATGAGCTAGTGGTGCATCCGGTGTTTCGCGCGATTAAGCATCCCAACTACTTCCTAAACATGATTCCCGAGCTGGTCGGGTTCACGATCCTGCTCCATGCGTTCGTGACCCTGGCCATTGGGCTGCCCATTTTTTTGGTGACGCTGTACTTCAGGATCCGGATCGAGGAACAGGTGCTGAAGAACAAGTTCGAGACGTACTAAGCACCCCCTTAATGGCTTCCCCTGTTTTGTTCCAGGACTGAGGTTAGCGGAGGGGAGTCACGCTCTTGACATGTCCTAAGTACATCCAGGCTGGAAGCCAGCTCTGCAAGATGTGTGTCGTGGTATGTCAGGGAGCGAAGCACGCCTTTTCTTGAGCGCGATAATGCGAGGCTCAACCCAGCCCGCGGTCCAGCCTCGCTAAGGTCAACTTGCCTGGCTCTATGGAAGCTGTCGCTCGCGTGTACCCGCCCGAACCGTGGCCCAGATCTGCGGGATTTCCTTCACGACGTCCTCTGCGAGGTGCGGCCTGGCTTCATAGCTCGCGCCGCTGCGCTTGATCATCGGTCATGTTCTTGCGCGATCTGCTTGACCCGCGATTGGTTCAGTTCTCGGTGGGCTTCTCGACGCGATCGAGGATGTGCGTTGTGACCGGCCCCTTGTCGGGAACCAGCTTCAGTCCCAGCCGCTCCTGTATGGCATCTTTGAACGTCATGCCCGGCTGCGGCTCCGATGCGTTGATGTCGGGGCCGCCTCCAATTCTTGGAGGTGCAAACTCAAACGTGAAATCGTATTTCCCGGTCAGGCCGGTCTTATCGCGCAGTGGGCGGTCCACCTTGGTCAAAGAGGCAAGGACAAATTGAGTTATCGATACATTGCGGCCGGTCATTCGCATGAGGCCGGCTCCCGATACCGATTGCAGAATGGTTCCGCAAGGAGCGGAGCTGTCATGGGCACTGTCGCGGGCGCTGTCCAGTTTGCAATCGGGGTCGCTGCCGGGATGTTCCTGGAGTGCAGGTCCGGTCTTACCGGGCCTGGCGAGCACCAGGTCATAGACCTTGTCGGTCGCAGTGACTGAGTGAAGCTGCAGCTTGAACCGGTCCGCCAGGAGCGCGCGCAGCATGGTTCGCATGTCGTCCTTGGTGGGCTCGCCTTCGACGCGGGCCTCAATGTCGTATCGCGTGGAGAGCGCCCAGTCGGGGAACTTGGACTGCAGGGCGACGACCTGGGCGGGAGTCATTTTGTAGGCGAACTGGATGTACGCGCCCAAAGGCAGGCCGATCATCTGCATAAACCCATGGGTGGGCAGGTAGGTATCGTCTGCTCCGAAGGGGAAGCTCACGTAGGTTGTTCCGGCCTTGCTCTCCCGGACGGAGGCGACGTCAAATTGTTTGAAGTCCCGGCGTACCGCAGCGGGCTCGGCTGATTCCTGCGGCGACCCGAACGGGCGGCTCTGTGCAGCCTGCGCCACTTTTCTGGCGGCGAAGACGATTCCGGTATCCCGCGGGATGCGCGACCCGGCGCCCAGCCAGTAGCCGCACAGGACGAGCAGCGTGACAGATGCGACCAGGCCGCGGCACCACTCCAGCGGCGTCAGCGGCGGATTGCGGATCATGGCGTAGTGGCCGTTGAGCAGGGGTGAGGCGTCGGATCGGGGCTCGAAGCCGCCGCTTGCAGGACTCTGCAGCCACTGACGGCCGAGAGAGAGCAACGCATCCGCGTAGAAGCGCGTGCAGCCGAGGCCTGCGGCACCCTCCTGGAAGTCGAGCAGCATCTCGCGGCCGAACTTGTCGCGGAATTCCGCTGGATGCAGGTTCACGATGCAGCGATAGATGAATTGCACAACCTTGTTCGCCATCACGACCTCCTCTCGTTGA
>JAICMT010000242.1 GCA_025929125.1 Acidobacteriaceae bacterium
ACGCCTTTGCCGGTGTATGCGCCCAGCAGCTTGCCCACCTCTTCCTGCAGCTTCTCTTCCTCGCTCTTGATGAAGGGCACCACGTTGCCCAGAATGTCCAGCGAGGCGACGCCGGGATAGCCCGCACCGCTGACCGCCTGCATTGTCGAGACAAACAGGCTCTCAATGCCGAACCGCGCCTGCAGTGGCTTGAGCGCGAGCACCAGCCCGATTGCGCAGCAGTTCGGGTTCGTGACAATGTATCCGCCGGAATCGCGCCACCAGCTCTGCCGTTCGATCAGCTCCAGGTGGTCGGCATTCACCTCGGGCACCACCAGCGGAACATCCGGAGTCATGCGGAAGGCGCTCGAGTTCGAAACCACCGCACAACCAGCGGCGGCGAACTGCGGCTCCAGCTCGCGCGCGATGTCCGAGTCGAGCGCGGCAAAGATGATTTTGGGCAACTGGCCTTCGGGCGTGCCCTCGGGAAGATTGGGCATCACGGTCATCGCGGCGATGCGCTGCGGAAGCGGCGTGTCCAGCTTCCACTTGCAGGCCTCCGCGTACGTCTTGCCCGCGCTGCGGTCGCTGGCTGCCAGCCAGGAGATCTCAAACCAGGGGTGATTGTGCAACAACTGGATGAAGCGCTGCCCCACCATGCCAGTCGCACCCAGAATGCCAACTTTTCGCCGTTCCATATCTTCTAAGAATACCGCGTTGGACAGCCCAACAGCCATGAGAACGTGCACCGCGGCAACTGGATGCAGATGGGGAGCCGTTGTGGCACCGCCTGTGGGCAGCTATGCTTTTCATTTGGCTCGGACAAGCGGAGCCATGGAACACCGGACAGCTTCCACTACTTGAGGAGAGAGTCACACATGCCAAAGGTTCGCGTCGCGGGATTCGGTGTTTCGCTGGACGGCTTCAGCGCAGGGGTGGATCAGAGCCTGGAGAATCCTCTGGGCAAGCGCGGTCCGGAGATCTTCCAGTGGTTCTTCCACACCAGGACCTTCTGCGCCATGACCGGCAAGGAAGGCGGATCGACCGATGTAGACGATCGATTCGCACGCAAGGGCATGGAGAACTTCGGCGCGTTCATTCTGGGCCGCAACATGTTTGGCCCGGTGCGCGGCCCCTGGCCAGACGACTCGTGGAAGGGGTGGTGGGGCGACAATCCTCCGTACCACGCGCCCACCTTCGTCCTCACCCACTATGAGCGGGAGCCGCTGGTGATGGAGGGAGGCACCACGTTCCACTTCGTCACCGGTGGAATTGAAGAGGCGATGCGCCTCGCGAAACAGGCGGCAGGCGAGAAGGACGTCAAAATCGGAGGCGGCGTCTCCACGGTGCGGCAGTATCTTCGCGCCGGGATGGTGGATTCCCTACATCTCGCGCTTGCGCCGGTCATCCTCGGACAGGGAGAACCCTTGTTCCGCGATCTGGACCTGGCCGCGCTTGGATTTGCGGTCACAGAGCGCGCCACCACCGATCACGCCACCCACCTCGTGCTGGAGAAGCGCTGAACGCGCTTCCCTGCCGCACAGCCTGCCCGGCAGCTACTCCCTGCGGCTGCGTGTCCCGGCTCGTCCGGACATGGACCAGACCGCAATCGCGGCGATGGCGTGGACAGCGAACCAGGCGCCGAAGCCCAGGTCGAGATAGATCAGGTACAGAATCAGCGACCGCGGAAGCACAATCGCCACAAACAGCGGCAGCCATCCGGTAATGTGCAGGGGCGTAACGCCCTCCTGCAGCCAGAAGACCAGCAGCGCCAGCCGGGGCAGGAACAGCGAGAACACCAGAAACCACAGCGGCAGGGTATGCAGCGACCACATGGAGTGCAGGTTCACGGAGCCTCACTGGGTGAAGGGACTCATACTGCACGGCCGGAGATCGGCCTTTGGGTGATGCTACTCCGCAGGTCGTCCAGGAACCGCTGCCTCTTTGGTGGGAGAGTGGCGGTTTGGCGCTTGGGCGGGAAAGGGAAGGAACCGGAAATCAGCCGATTCCCAAAACTCTGCAACACCGACTTTAAGCTTAGGAGTCAGGTACTTAGCCTGGCTTCAACGCCGAATTTCTTGACACGCAAAGTAGAATGAAAATAGGGGCAATTATCCATGGAGCGAGGCGCAGCGACTGGCCCTTCCCCGATCCACCAGGCTCTTTGAAAACCAAGTCCTGCTCCCCCGGACCGGGGAGGCATCTGGATCTAAGTCTTTATTCCGGGATACTTTAGGACCAAAGTACAGGGGGTACCCTCCCCGGTCAGCGGTCCAAGGCTGCGATGACGGCATCGGCAAAAGCGCTGGTCCCGCTCTGCCCGCCCACATCGCGCGTGAGAACCTTGCCGTCGCGGTAGACCTGCTCCAGAGCCCCCTGCACCAGCTCCGCCGTGGTCGCCTCATTGACATGGGCGAGCATCAGCACGGCGCTCTGAAGCAGGGCTGTCGGGTTGGCGATGTCCTTCCCGGCGATGTCTGGCGCCGATCCGTGGACCGCCTCGAAGATCGCGCACTCGGTACCTAGATTTGCGCCGGGCACCAATCCGAGGCCGCCGACAAAGGCGCTGCAGAGATCGCTGAGAATGTCGCCGTAAAGGTTCTCGGTCAGCAGGATGTCGTACTGGTAGGGATTGATGACGAGCTGCATGGAGGCGTTATCCACGATGTGCTCCTTGTACTCGACATCGGGATAAGTGGCCGCGACGCCCCGGCAGCAGCGCAGGAAAAGCCCGTCGGAGAGCTTCATGATGTTGGCCTTGTGGATGGCGTGAACCTTCTTCCGGCCGTGTTTGTGCGCGTAGCTGAAGGCAAACTCCGCGATGCGGGTCGAGGCCTTCTCGGTGATGATCTTGAGCGACTGCACCACACCGGGCAGAATCTCGTGCTCCAGTCCGGCGTAGAGGTCTTCCGTATTCTCGCGGACCACGATGATGTCGAGATCGGGATACCGAGTCTTCAGACCGGGGAGATTCTTGATCGGCCGGAAGTTGGCGAAGAGCTCGAACTTCTGCCGCAGCGCAACGTTGATGGATGAAAATCCGCCGCCAACGGGAGTGGTGACTGGGCCTTTGAGCGCAACCTTGTTCTCCTCAATGGAGCGGTAGAGCTCCTGCGGAATGTACTCCTTGAATTTTTCGTAGGCCTCAGCTCCTGCGGCGAACTTATGCCAGTCGAAAGCGACCCCGGTCTTCCGCCCCGCGGCTTCCAGAATGCGAACCACCGCCGCAGAAACCTCCGGCCCAATCCCGTCGCCGGGAATCAACGTAACTGCATGCGTCCGTGTTGCCATCTGTCTCCTTCGCGCTTAGCCGTTGCGGCCTTTGCCGCGCCACTCTTTGCTGCCGAGCAGCTCCTCCAGCTCCACCTTGAACTCGCGCACATCCTTGAAGTCTCGGTAGACGCTGGCGAAGCGGATGTAAGCGACCGTGTCGATATCCTTGAGCCGGGTCATGATCAACTCGCCGATCTCGCTGGTGCAGCGCTCGCGATCGGGCGAGTCCACCACATAGGCCTCGGTTTCGTCCACTATGCGCTCCAGGGCTGCGCCAGAGACCGGCCGCTTCTGACAGGCATGCAGCAGGCCTCCAAGCACCTTCTGGCGATCGAACTTCTGCCGGGAGCCATCCTTTTTGACGACCATGTACGGGATCTCGTCGATGCGTTCGTAGGTGGTGAAGCGCTTGTTGCAGCGCTCGCACTCGCGCCTGCGCCGGATGGAATCAGCGTCTTTACTCTCGCGCGAGTCGACGACACGGTCCTGCGCGAAACCGCAGTAAGGACACCTCATTGCACCAACTTCACTGAGACTGGAATCGCCATTCAGAGACGATTCTACAGTCCGGAGGCAGCCTGCTACACAATCCAGCCTCCGCCCACCACGTCATCGCCGTCATAAAAGACGGCCGACTGACCGGGCGTGATGGCGCGCTGCGGCTCATCGAAGATTGCCGTCACCTCGTCCTCGCCGGTGCAGCGCAGAGTCGCCCAGGC
>JAICMT010000344.1 GCA_025929125.1 Acidobacteriaceae bacterium
CCAGTTTTTCTGCGCACTGGGTGCACTGCTTCACATGCGACTCCATCTCGCCTCTCTCCTGCGCATCGAGCGCGCCGAGAGCGTACAGGTCGAATGCTTCGTCGAATTGTGGATGTCCGTTCATCATTCGAATGCCCGGCGCAGACTGGTCAGGGCCGTTCGCAGCCGGGTCTTCACTGTTCCCAGCGGCTGGCCTGTCCGTTCCGCGATCTCACTGTGCGTCATCCCTTCGAAATATGCCATCTCAAACAGCGAACACTGCTCTCCTGGTAGCTGCGACATCACGCCGCGAACCCTCGCTACCAAATCGTTCTGCACCACCACCGTGTCCTGACGCGCATCGGTGGAGACTGCATACAGCTCCACATCGTCCGGCTCGCCCAGGGTGCGCTTGCGCAGATGCGAAATCGCGCGGTTGCGGGCCATGACCAGCAGCCATCCTCGAAGTTCGCCTCGTTCCTGATCGAAGCGCGCCGCGTTCCGCCACAGATGGAGGAACACATCCTGCAGCACCTCCTCGCACGCCGATTCATCGCGCAGAATGCGCCGCAGCAGAGAGTAGAGTGCCGTCGAGTGGCGATCGTACAGCGCAGCAAGAGCAGCCTCGTCCTGGCGGGCGACTCTCGCTGCCAGACTGGAATCGCTCTCCTGCTCGAATGCCTGTGCGCTGCCTGGCAAAAATAACCCTCGAAGCGGCCGCTGATGTGCTGTCCAGCTGCGCCATCCACTCTACCAACTCGATCGCCTTCCCGAGCAAACCGCGCTCCGGGAAAAGAACACGATGCGAAGACATTCCCCTGCCTTACGCATCGTGGACCCGGACCGACTTGGGGGTACTAGTTCGGAAGCAGTACCGAGTTGATGACTTGAATCATACCGTTCGATTGCGCCACATTTGCGATTGTGATCTCCGCAGTCCCTCCTTTTTCATCCTGCAACATCAAATGCCCGTTCTTTTCCATGACCCACAGGTTTCCACCGCTCACGGTCTTCAGCTCGGCCTTGCCGTTTCCGGCCTTCACGCTCTTCTTCAGATCGGCCGTGCTCATCTTGCCTGCCACGACGTGATAGGTGAGCACCTTGGTGAGCGCGTCTTTGTTCTCAGGCTTCAAGAGGCTGTCCACGGTGCCCGCGGGCAGCTTCGCGAACGCCTCGTTGGTCGGCGCAAACACCGTGAACGGGCCCGCGCCCTCGAGCGTATCCACCAGCCCCGCAGCCTTTACCGCCGCAACCAGCGTGGTGTGGTCCGCCGAGTTCACCGCATTCTCAATGATGTTCTTGCTCGGATACATCGCCGCGCCGCCCACCATCGGGTCCTTCTGCGCGTGCATCGCGGGAGTTATCGCAAGAGCCAGCACCGACATAACACATGCCATTCGTGACTTCAGTTTCATCGTCGTTTCCTTTTCGGAAGAGTGGTCTCTTCACCTGTAACTACGCCGCGCCCCATGAAACTGGATTGCATCCCACCAACTTTTCCGCCGCACTACCGGCTGAAGAAAAAAAGTTCACTCCATTTCAATCCAGTCACCCATCTGCAGGCGTACTGCATGTGAACGAGAAGAAGTCTCCGCAACAGGACGGATTCCACGAACCACATTAAGGAGAACCAAGTGAACAACAAATTGCCCGGACGCGGACCACTATCGCGGCGATCGTTTCTGGCGGGAGCAGGTGGAGCGGCAGCGCTGGTCACGGCCGCCGGTTGTGGCGACAGCACTCCCATGACAGCCCTCCCCACCAACCCCGGCACCACCGCCATCACCGACGCCGACATCCTCAACTTCGCGCTCAATCTCGAATACCTGGAAGCCGAGTTCTACCTGCGCGCCGTCACCGGCAGCGGGCTCTCCGATGCCGACGCGGGTTCGGGCGCGGGAGCGGTCACCGGCGGCACGCAAGTTGTGTTCAAGACTCCGGCCATCCAGCAATATGCTCAGGAGATCGCGAACGACGAGTTGGCCCACGTGCGGTTCCTTCGCAAAGCGCTCGGTTCATCCGCGGTCAGCCGTCCGGCCATCGATCTCAGCAACAGCTTCAACGCCGCTGCCATGGCCGCCGGAATCGGGGCTGCCTTCAACCCGTTCGCAGACGAGAACAGCTTTATCGTCGGCGCGTTCACGTTTGAAGATGTCGGCGTCACCGCCTATCACGGTGCGGCGGGCCTGCTCTCCAGCAAGACCTATCTCGCTGCCGCCGCCGGCATTCTCGCCACGGAGGCCTACCACGCCGGCGAGATCCGCACCCTGCTCACCGAGCTCGGCGCTCCCTACCTCACCTACGCCAACCAGATCTCGGCTCTGCGCGCTGCGGCCGGCGGAGGCGCGGAGACGATGCTCTCCGGTACCACCATCGTCGCCGCCGATTCCAACTCCATCTCCTACGACCGCACCACCGACCAGGTGCTGCACATCGTGTATCTCAGCGCGGCAAGCGGCGTGGTCAGCAAGGGAGGCTTCTTCCCCAACGGTCTCAACGGCACCATCAAGGCTACAGCTTCCTAGAAGGAGGAGCGCATGGAACACATCAAAGAAACCGAGCTTCAGCTGCAGGACGACAAACGGACGCGGCGTTCCGCTCTGCTCCTCGGAGGCGCGGCCCTCGCCGGACTAGCCCTGGGACAGAAGGCCTTCGCGCAGACCGGGCCCACCGACAACGACATCCTCAACTTCGCGCTGAACCTCGAATTCCTCGAGGCCCAGTTCTACACTCTGGCCACGACCGGCATGACAATCGACCAAGTGGGACTCTCCACTAAAAGCGGCGGCGGGACTGCCGGTGGCGCCGTCACTGTAAGAGCCAATCCCAAAGTCACCTTCACCACTCCGCTGCTGCAACAGCTTGCCGCCGAGATCACCCAGGACGAGCAGAACCACGTCAAATTCCTCCAGGCTGCTCTGGGCGCGAATGCCATTGCTCAACCCAAAATCGACCTGATGAACAGCTTCAACGCGCTCGCCAGTGCCGCCGGCCTCGGATCCACCTTCGATCCCTTCGCCAGCGAAACCAACTTCCTGCTCGGGGCCTTCATCTTTGAGGACGTCGGC
>JAICMT010000234.1 GCA_025929125.1 Acidobacteriaceae bacterium
GGCAGCGGAAATCTCCCCAGCGTCTCCACCACCTTGCTCGAATCCACCACCACCAGGAACTCCCGCGCCGCGGATGAGACGATCTTCTCCCGCAGCAGCGCCCCCCCGCCGCCTTTGATCAGGTCCAGCGACCCATCCTTGCGGCACACCTCGTCCGCGCCGTCCACATAGAGGTCCAGCTCCGGCAGCTCCTCCAGCGTCTGCACATCCATGCCCAGCGAACGGCCCAGCTCAAAGCTCGCGTCCGACGAGGCCACGCAGCGGATCTTCCGCTTCTTTGCCGCCAGCTCCCGGATGAACATCGTCGCCGTGGACCCGGTGCCCAGGCCCACCACCATGCCGTCGCGCACAAACTCGGTTGCCCGCTTGGCCACCGCCAGCTTCGCTTCGTCCTGCGTCATGCGGCCGCCTTTCGTTAGTCGCGGTGATCCTGTTCAGGGTCGCGTTCCCGATCGCCCCGCGCACCCAGCGAATCCTCATAGGTCGCCTGCCGCGAAGACTCAAACGGCCGCCGCTCAAACAGCGCCGTGTCCCCCTGCTTCTCGCGCAACATCTCCTTCTCGCTGTCCACCATACCGTCACCTGCCGTGCCACAAATCCGCTGTTCCGAGGATATAACCTCCGGCATTTCAGACGTTGCGCGGCCAACCTCGGGCAGCTAACATCGCCCCATGCAGGCGTGGAAAGAAACATCGCTGATGCAGCTCGGCCGCTGGTTCGTGCTCGGGACAGTGGCGATGATTGTTGGAGCATTCCTGCTGATTCTCCTCCCAGTCCATCACAAGTGGGGCCACCGAGATTGGTGGGTCCCTGCGCTCACCTTATTCCTTCTATTTTCCGGGTTTGTAACGTCGAGCCTTGCCAAGCGAGCTATCCGCTCCGGAAATCCGAGAGAGCAGGTGGCCTGAGAGTGCTTTGGAACGAATGAGCCGCTGGGCCTATGCCTTGCGACCGGTCTGTTCCGCTCTCAGCTTTTTGCTGGTTGGCCTGATCGCGTTGGATTGGGTGATGCCGAAACAATGGCCGGGAACAAGATGGCTTTTTCTCGCGATCATCGCACTGTCCCCTCTATTTGATATCGGCCAGCTAGCGCGTCCGTCCCAGCCCGCGGAATGGACCACCCGCACACCCGCTAAGCCACTCCACTCCGAGCATTGGGGTGAGCCGAACTAAACTTGCCGCTCACTGGTTCCCAGAATCAGCTCCCAATACTCGACATCGCGCCACTGGCCGAACTTCCATCCCACCTCGCGGAAGTGAGCCGTCTTTTTAAAGCCCAGCTTCTCATGCAGGGCGACGCTTGCCTCGTTCGGCACCACAATGCCGCCGATGACCGCATGAATGCCCTGAGCACCCAAATCCGCAATCAGCTTGCGATACAGCCCGGAGCCGATCCCGCGTCCGACCGAATCCGACCGCACATACAGAGTGGTCTCGACGGAGTAGCGGTACGCGGAGCGCGGCCTCCACGGCTTGGCGTAGCAGTATCCAAGAAGACTGCCTTTCTCTTCCCATACCAGCCACGGCAGCTTTGAGGCTTCTGCAATGCGGCGCAGCATCTCTGCCACCGAAACAGACTCCTCCTCAAACGTGATTGCCGTCTCCAACACATAGCGGTTGTAAATCTCGCAGATCTGCGCTGCGTCGTCTGTGGTCACCGGTCGAATCAATGCGTCGCTCCCGCGTTGCCGGGCGGCTGCTCACCCGGGCCTGATTTAGCATAAAAGCATGCCGATAGACTTTTCTGCCTCGCTTGCCTCCGCCGATCCGGAGATTGCCGCACAGATTCGCAATGAGGGCATCCGCCAGCATGAGGGGTTGGAGATGATTGCCTCGGAGAACTTCGTCAGCCGCGCCGTGCTCGAGGCCGCAGGCACCGTCTTTACCAACAAGTACGCCGAGGGTTACCCCGGCAAGCGCTACTACGGCGGCTGCGAGTTCGCCGACGTCGTCGAAAATCTGGCCCGCGACCGCGCCAAGCAGCTCTTCGCCGCCGAGCACGCCAACGTGCAGCCGCACTCCGGCTCCCAGGCCAACGCCGCCGCTTACATGACCCTGCTGCAGCCCGGCGAAACCATTCTGGGGCTGGACCTCGCCCACGGCGGCCACCTCACCCACGGGCACAAGCTCAACTTCTCAGGCAAGCTCTACCGCATCGTTCCCTACCACGTGCGCAAGGACACCGAGACCATCGACTACGACGAGCTCGAGACCATCGCCACCAGGGAGAAGCCCAAGGTCATCGTTGGCGGCGGCAGCGCCTATCCCCGTCACTTCGACTTCGGCCGCATGCGCCAGATCGCCGACAAAGTTGGCGCGTATCTGATGATCGACATGGCGCACTTTGCCGGACTGGTTGCCGGCAAGGCGCATCCCTCGCCGGTGCCGCACGCCGATGTCGTCACCACCACCACCCACAAAACGTTGCGCGGCCCGCGCGCCGGGCTGGTGCTCTGCCGCCAGGATCTTGCCGCCGGGCTCGACCGCAGCGTCTTCCCCGGACAGCAGGGCGGTCCGCTGGTCCACATCATTGCGGCCAAGGCAGTGGCCCTCAAAGAGGCTTTGCAGCCGGAGTTCGCCACCTACGCCGCCCAGATCGTCGCCAACGCCAAAGTGCTGGCCGACGCAATCGCCGCCGAAGGCTACCGCATCATCTCCGGCGGCACCGACACCCACCTCATGCTCGTCGATGTCTTCCAGAAAGGCATCCTGGGCAGCGAGGCCGAGAAGGCGCTGGGCGAAGCCGGCATCACCGTCAACAAGAACGCCATTCCCTACGACACCAATCCGCCTATGAAGCCCAGCGGCATCCGCATCGGAACGCCCGCCCTGACCACCCGCGGTATGAAGGAAGGCGAGATGCGGCAGATCGCCAAGTGGATCGCCGACGCGCTCGACCACCGCTCCGACGAGTCCAGGCTGAAGCAGATTCGCGGGCAGGTGCTCGAAATGGCGAAACAGTTCCCGCTCTATCCCTGGTTGCGCGCATAGAGTATGGTGTCGAAGAAGCGGCAGAGTAGAACCTGTCGCCCCAAACCCTGGAACCGACACCTAGATGGCGCTTGAAATCATGGCGTGGCTGATCGCGATCCCCCTGCTTGGATTCGCGACCGGGCTGCGCTCCATGACGCCCATGGCGGTGCTCTGCTGGTTCGCCTACAGCGGCCAGCTCTCGGCGGACTGGGCGCCGTGGATCTCGCATCTCAGCCTCGCCATTGTCTTCACCATCTGCGCCATCGGAGAGCTGATCGCCGACAAGACTTCCTGGATACCCGACCGCGTCGCCGCCGCGCCCCTCGTTTGGCGGGTGCTGCTGGGAGGGTTTGCCGGAGCCGTCGCCGCCACCGCCATGCAGGGTCCGGGCCTCGAGGGCGTGCTGCTGGGCGTGGTCGGCGCGCTCATCGGCGCCTTCGGCGGCTATATGCTCCGCCGTGACCTGGTGCAGAAGTCGCAATGGAAGGACTGGCACTTCGCAGTGCTCGAAGACGTGATCGCCATCGCGTCTTCCATCTATGCGCTGCGCATCATCTCCACCTGACGCCGCCGCCACAATGCTTCCCATCTTCGCGTCCTAAGCCGCAGAGCTAAGGGTGCTTCCTGGGCGTCTGTCCCGCCTGCTTCTCCGCCTCGTCGATGGCTTTGCGAAACTCTTCGACCGCGGGCACGTCGTGCGCGTGCAGCGCATCCTTCTTCACGTAGCTCCATCCGGGGACGCTATTCAGCGGATCGTCCGACCTGCCATCGAAGACCTCGAAGACATCGCCCGGCGTGCCGGTCTGTTTGACTGGGCGGTCGCCGATCGGGTCATCCGGCGGAGGCGCGGGCTGCCCCGCGGACCGGCCGGCGGGTTGGCCGTTCGGTACCGTGCTGCGCTGCACGCCCACTGCGATTCCGTCCTCCCACGGGTCGACCATCGCGCCTCGCCGGTTCTGGCGGGGATCGGGAACGGCTACATCCGCAGGATTGCGTCCTTTGCGAATCACGATCACCAGGTCCGCGTCCCGTGCGTCGAGGATCGGCTCGAATCGCCCCCACTTTAAGAGCGCCGTCTCCAC
>JAICMT010000340.1 GCA_025929125.1 Acidobacteriaceae bacterium
GAGCGAATTCGCCCGCTTTCTGCGGCCATGGATGCTGCCCAGCAGATGAACGCCAGCCTGATCCGCGAGCTCTTCCAGCTCGGACTCATGGGCATCCCCATTCCCGAAGAGTACGGCGGCGCTGCAGGCAGCTTCTTCGATACCATCCTCGCGGTGGAGGCCATCTCAGCCGTCGATCCTGCCGTGGGCGTCCTGGTCGATGTCCAGAACACGCTGGTCGAAAGCGCTCTGCTGCGCTGGGGAAGCGCCGCACAAAAGCAGCAATGGCTGCCCCGCCTGGCCAGCGACACCGTCGGCGCTTACGCGCTCAGCGAGGCCGCCTCCGGCTCCGACGCCTTCGCCCTCACCACGCGGGCGGTCCCGCGCGGCAGCGACTACGTACTCAACGGCCAGAAGCTCTGGATCACCAATGCAGCCGAGGCGGGTCTGTTCCTCGTCTTCGCCACCATCGATCCCTCCGCCGGATACAAGGGGATCACCGGCTTTCTCATCGAGCGAGGGGCTCCCGGCTTCGAGGTCGGGCGCAAGGAGGACAAGCTCGGCATCCGCGCCTCCAGCACCTGCGAGCTCGTCCTGCGCGATTGCGTCGTCTCCGCAGACAGCATCCTGGGCGAGCCCGGCAAAGGCTACCGCGTGGCCATCGAGACCCTGAACGAGGGCCGAATCGGCATCGGTGCACAGATGCTCGGGCTGTCCTCCGGAGCGTGGCACCACGCGACCGCCTGGGCGCGGGAACGCCG
This sequence comes from Acidobacteriaceae bacterium, assembly GCA_025929125.1. Lineage (GTDB taxonomy): Bacteria > Acidobacteriota > Terriglobia > Terriglobales > Acidobacteriaceae > Edaphobacter. The sequence goes on from JAICMT010000340.1 coordinate 741, forward strand.
CCAGTTTGGCAAACCGCTCGCTGACTTCCAGGCCATGCAATTTCAGCTCGCCGAGATGGCGACGCAGATCGAAGCAGCCCGCCTGATGGTCTACAACGCCGCCCGCCTCAAGGATGCCGGGGCCGCCTTCCAGAAGGAAGCGGCCATGGCTAAATACTTCTCCTCCCAGGTCGCCGAGCAGGTTGCAAGCCTCGCGGTCGAGGTCTTCGGCGGGGCGGGCTTCGTCAAGGACTATCCGGTGGAAAAGCTCTACCGCGATGCCAAGATCGGCAAAATCTACGAGGGCACCTCCTTCATGCAGCTGGCTGCCATTGCAAAACTCACCCTCGGCAAACCCTAGCTTCTGCTGCGCCGTGTGCCGGATGGAATATCCTGTCATCGACATGTCCCAGCCCCCCGCCGCCCCCGCTGCAGCGCCCTCCGCCGAACCAGCGTCCGCCTCTGCTGCCCAGACCGATGTCTACGCCATCCAGGGTGCGGACCCCGAGGTGCTGGCCTACGCTATGGCGAAGTACTCGCGGTCGGCGCTCTCCATGAAGGAGTCGCTGTCGGAGATCAGCTCGCAGCGCGCCGAGCAGTTTCTGAACACCTTCTACTTCCAGTACGGCCATCGCTCCATCGCAGACCTCGCCCACATCCCCTTCGCCATCGAGCGGCTCTCGTTGCTGGCCGCCATCGCGTTGGTCGACGAGCAGCGCTGGGACGGGCAGGAGCGCTCCACCCGATATCAGAACTTCCGGAAATCCGGCTGGTTCACGCCCGAGCTCTCCGGCGAGCCGCGCGTCTCTTACACTCGCTCCATCGACGCCCTGTTCGCCGCGTATGACCAGATCGGCGCTGGCATGTTGCAGGCCCTTCAGGGCTCCATCCCACGCCCGGCGGAGATGAAGGAAGACGCCTATGTGCGCACCCTCAAGGCCCGCGCGTTCGACGTCGCCCGCTACGTGCTTCCGCTTGCCACCAACACCTCGCTCGGCCAAATCGTCAGTGCGCGCACGCTGGAGACCCAGATCTCGCGGCTGCTCTCAAGCGAGTTCGCCGAGATTCGCACCCTCGGTGAGCGGCTGCGTCAGGCCGCGGTCTCGCCTGCCTGGAATTCCGGGCACGCAGAGGCCCGGGTGCTCTGCTCGGAGGCGCTCTCCGTCAGCGCGCTCTATGGCGAGCGGCTGGAGGGTATCCTGCTGCGCGAAGTAAAGACCGCGCCCACGCTGGTGAAGTACGCCTCACCCAATCAGTACGCGATGGAAACCCGTTCCGAGCTGCGAGCTGCAGCGTCAGAAGTGATGGCCGGGCAGCCCATCGAGCCTGCTCCGGTGGTCGATCTCGTCGAGGACGCCGGATCCCTCGAAATCGAGCTCGCCACGTCGCTGCTTTACTCCGAGTCGCATTACTCATGGCGCCAGATCCAGCGCACCGTCGAAGCGCTGAACTCTGCGCGGGTCGCCGAAATTGTCGGCTTGGGAACGAAGCATCGCGGACGGCATGACGAGCTGTTACGCGCCTTCTCAGCCGGGCAGAGTTTCAAGTTCGACATCCTCATGGACATCGGCGGCTTCCGCGACATGCACCGTCACCGTCGCTGCGTGCAGCTGGTGCAGGACTATACCGACCTGCACGGCTACGAGGAACCGGTCTGCCCCGGCCAGCCAACGCTCGAGCAGGCAGGGCTGGACGGGACCTACAAAGCGGCCATGGACGCCGCGCTCAAGGCCTATCGCTCACTCTCTGCCGCGGCCGGGCCGCAGAATGCGGCCTACCTGCTGCCGCTCGGAACCCGCATCCGCGCCATGTTCAAGATGGACTTCGCCGAGGCGCTCTATATCTCCGAGCTGCGGTCCGGCGTCGCCGGCCACTTCAGCTACCGTCGCGTGGCGTGGGAGATGTATCAGGCAGTCGCGCAGCGCCATCCCGCCCTGGCAGGGTACTTCCGCATTGAAGACGTCAATCAGCCCGTAGATCTTCTGAAGCGATAAGCCGGCCGCCTAGCCCATGTACATGCCGCCGTTCACGTCCAGCACGTGGCCGGTGACGTAAGCGGCATCGTCCGAGGCGAGGAATGCCACGGCTGCGGCGACATCGGCATCCGTACCGCCGCGGCCGAGCGGCACCTGCGACGTCATCGCGGACTTCTGGTCCTCGGTGAGCACGGCGGTCATCGCGGTTTCGATGTAGCCGGGCGCGACCGCATTCACGGTGATGGTGCGGCTGGCGAGCTCACGCGCCAGCGATTTCGTCATGCCGATCAGCCCGGCCTTGGATGCCGCATAGTTGACCTGTCCGGCCTGCCCCATCTCGCCGACCACCGAGGAAATATTGATGACCCGTCCCCAGCGCGCCTTAAGC
>JAICMT010000479.1 GCA_025929125.1 Acidobacteriaceae bacterium
ATAAGTGAGACGGGCTTGCACTCATCGGCGCCGGCTCACGCTTGGTGAGATGGATTGGCGAGGGGCTGTGGCGGGCAGGAAAAGGAGGGGTTTCTTGCCCGCGAGCAACTAGCTCGCGGGTAGAATGCCTTTCTTGGTTTTCGATCGGCAGGAAATTCGTATAGGATTTCAACGTCTGCAAATCTGAACCCTGAACGCACCATGGCGATCGAATCGTGCGACTGCTGGCCACAGCAGAGGCAGGTCTCGGCGCCATCGGGAAGTGCCGACAGGAGGTTGGAAAACCCTGCATCATCGGCGAAGGGTGCTGTCGGCTTAACCTACCAGCGCGACCGTTGCATTCCGCGGTTGCGCATGACTCGAGTCTCCGCCGGCGTCGCCGGCGAGACTTTTCACGCTGACCGCCGCTCTCCCATGTACCGCCCTCGGTTTTGGGACACCGAATTGCAGCCTACGCTGCCTGAGCGATCGGTTGAAGCTGCCGCTTGCGATATTCAGCCGGGCTGAGGAATCCATGGCGCTCGATCAGCCAGGTGGTGTTGTAGGTCTCTCGAAACGCGAGCAGCGCCTGCCGCAACTCCTCGACGGTCTCGAAGGTTCGCACCCGGAGCAGGTTTTCCTTGAGCGTGCGGATGAAGCGCTCGGCGCAGCCATTGCCTTCCGGGGAGCGGACGAAGGCGGGCGAGCTACCGATGCCGAGGAAGACCAATTCCTTCTGGAAGTGGTCCGACATGTACTGCGAGCCATGATCGTGGCGGATGGCCAGACCGCGGGCGATCGCCTGGGCGAACCCGCCAAAATGCTGCCGCACGCCCTGACGGATCGGCTCCAGGGCCTGGAAGCGGGTGGCCCGGGCATGCGCATGAATGCCGACGCATTCGGCGGAGCAATGATCGATCGCGATGAATACCGCGGCCTGGCCCTCGCGGGTGATCGTCGTCGTCAGGTCGGTGCCCCACATCGCATCGACCGTGTCCGGGATGATGGTGCCGTCGTGATTGCGCGGCCCCCGCGGCGAGCCGGCGCGCGTCGGCGCAAGCAGGTTGCTCTGCCGCATCAGCCGCAGCACCCGGCGCAACGAGGTGCGGGTCCCGGCCTGACGCAATCTGGCCCACACCTTGCGGTGTCCCTCGCCATGGAACGGGCTGGCGGCAAGCACGCCCCGGATCGCCGTCGTCAGCGCCTCATCCGACATCGCGCCGAGCGGCCCGGGTCGCTGCGCCGGCGGCGGCACCGAGGCCAACAGATGGCGATACACACCCGAGCGGGCGAGCCGCCACACCCGGCAGACCGCGGCCATGCCGTACGGCTTGCCGGTGACCGGCGAGATGACCCGGCTCATGGCTTGCGCCTCTTGCGGGCAAAAGGGCGGTTGGCCTCCAGAAGGGCGATCTTCTCGTTCAGCAGGTCGCGCTCGATCAGCGCCGCCCCGAGTTTGGCCTTCAGCCGCTCGCTCTCCAGCTCCTCGCCCGTCGCGGTACGGCTCGTCAGGGCCGCTTCACCGCCGGCCAGGAAGGCATCACGCCAGCCGGTCAGCGTCGCTGCCGTGACGCCCAGCTCGCGGGAGACGGTTTCCAGGTCTTCCCCGCGCAATTGCCGCAGCACCGCTGCGGTCTTGCGCTGGCGTGACATCCTGCCGCCGCGCCCGGGCGCTACTGCACCAGAACCTTGCGTTCGCTCCGCCTCGTGCGGCCCGACCCCAACCTGGTTTGTTTGATCGTCCATGGCTCACCTCTCCTGCGGAAATCGTCCGCTTGCGAGGTGTCCCAATCAACCGTGCTGCGGGGGAGCGGCATCGAGGCTCTGACCATTGCCGCTGATGCCGATAACAACCTTGTTGGGCAACAAGCTGCCGCCGCTGTAGTCCAGCGCTGGCGCAATGCTGGACGAGCCGCCGTCGTCATTGCACCTCCGGCAGGAGATTGGGCCGACCTGCGGAGGACAGCAGCATGAGCAGGAAAAAGCCCGATCCTTTGGAAGAATCTGACAAGGCGCAT
>JAICMT010000084.1 GCA_025929125.1 Acidobacteriaceae bacterium
GGATGGATCGCGCTCGGGCTCTCCACTGTGGGCGCGGTGCTCATAGCGCTTGGCGCTCATACGGCAACCGCTGGTGAAGGCCCTACTCTGATAGGCGACCTGCTCGTCGTGCTCTCGCTTGTGATTGCGCTCGGCTGGGTTCTGCTGAACAAGCATCTGATGGAGACCCACAGCGCGATCGTGATTAGCGCCTACGGCGTGCTCTGCGGCACGGTCATGCTTTGCCTGTGCGTGCCGCCTGTCTACGGCATACCGAGCTTCCATCACATCTCGCTCAAGGCATGGCTCGCCTTGGCCGCCAGCGGACTGCTCTGCACTGCCACAACCACGCTGTTATGGAACTGGGGACTGACCCAGGTGCCCGCATCCGAGGCAGGCGTGCTGCTCAATATGGAGCCGCTCGTCGGTTCGCTGCTGGGAGTCTTCGTCCTGCACGAGTCCCTCGGTCCCTCGGCACGCATTGGTGGCGCGCTCATTCTTGTAGCCGCAGTCCTGATCACCACAGCTTCCCGCACCCGAGTCCGGGAGCAGCTCCCTAGCACCTGATTCCTTCGCCGCTACACTGAGAGACATGGGCCGCTTCGCAGCGATTCTCCACACCCTGCATTGGCGACGAGGACTCCGTGCAGGATTCGCCGTGGCCAGTGCCATGCTTGTTTGCCGATGGCTGCACCAGCCCATGGGCTGGGCGGCGCTCGGAGGCTTTGAGGTCGTAATCGTCGACAACGGAGGTCCCTACCGCAGCCGCCTCTACACCTTCGCCTCGGTCCTGCTCGGCGGAGCGCTTTGCGCAGCGATCGGCATTCTTTCACCGGAAAACGTCGCCGCCGCAATTCTGATCAGCGCTGCCGTCTGCTTCGTCATGACCTACGCCCGGGTCGCATCGCAGCCCATCGCCAACAGCTCCGTCATCCTCATCGTTCTCTACTTCGCGGGGTTCGGCACCACGAACCACACCCCGTCCAACGCTCTGATTAGCACCGCAGCCTACATTCTGGGAGGTCTCTGGGCGGCGCTCCTCAGTCTCTTCCTCTGGCCTATCGATCCCTTTCGGCCCGCTCGCCTGGAAGTGGCCGGATGCTACGACCTGCTCGCGGGTTTTACCCGAAGCATCTCGCACGCTGCATCGCGGCACCACGCCCATGACGATGACCACACGCACGCCATCGACTTCAAGCGGCAGATTCGCCAGAAACTTGAGGCCGCACACGCTACCCTCGGCACCACCGTCGCACGCGCCCCCTCCCGCACCATCCGAGCCCGGAATCTCAATGTGCTGCTCGAAACCGCGGACATGCTCTTCGCCCTTACAGTTCGCCTGACGGAACTTGCTGAAGCCATCCCCTCTGGCCCCACCGCTGTTCCCAATTCGGAGCTGGATCACCTCGTTCACTGGCTCAGTGCCGCCGAGGATGCAATTTCCGACAACCTGCACATTCGTCCGTCAGATGGCGCCGCATCCTTTGCTCCCCGGGGTTCCCACCGTCTGGATCTGGTCCTTCGCCCCGCAGAGGAGCTCACCTCCCGCAAGGCCGCGGGAGCATTGGAACGGCATCTGATCCATGGGGAACGCGAGGCGCTCCAGAATATCGAGATCGCCTTTGACGCTCTCCGCGCCGTCTGGATCGGGATTGATCCCCGCCCGGGCAAGCTACTGGCGACAGCACCCGCGCCCGAGCTCTCCACGCCGGACTGGCTCGATGCCCTCCAGCAGAACTGGACCACCCACTCGCTCATGATGCGGCACGCGCTGCGCGTCAGCGTGGTGGCCGCCATTGACGTTCTGATCATCCGCGCCTTCCACATCAGCCACGGATACTGGCTGGCCATGACCTCCATCATTGTGCTGCAGCCCTACGGCTTCGGAACGGTACGCCGCAGCTATCTTCGCGTGCTCGGAACCATCGGCGGCGGACTCCTCGCGGCCCTTCTTGCGGTACTGCTGCATAATGATCCGGCAATGATCGCCGTCGTCACCGTATGCTCCGTGCTCACCCTCGCCACATATGCCGTCCACTACGGTTGGTACAGCTTCTTCCTCACGCCGACTTTTGTACTGCTCTCATTGCCCTATCAGCGCGACTGGCGCTTCGCCGGGGTCCGCGTGTTGACCACCTTTCTCGGAGGCGTTCTCGCTGTCGCGGCCATGCGACTGCTCTGGCCGGAAAACTTCTCCACTGAACTGGCGCGCCTGCTCTCCCGCTGCTCCTGTGGCGGCGCCGCCTACGTTCGTGCAGTTCTTGAGTTCTGGAACATGGCCCCGGAGAAGCGCCGCTCCGCCGAGCGCACTCTCCTGGCGCCGGCACGCCGCGCCTGTGGCCTTAGCAGTCAGGACGCCGAAGAAGCGCTCGACCGCGTACTGCTGGAGCCTCACTTCGGCAGCGCGCCCTCCATCCAGACCGAAAGCGCGCTCACCTTCGCTACTTTCTATCGCCGTTTCGTAGCGTGCCTCACGACTCTGGCCTCGGTCGGCAGTGGCGATCCCCGCACCGTTTCTCGCCTCCAGAACATCAGCCGCCGCATAGACGCCTTGGGAACGAAACTGGCACAGGAATCCGATGCCCCGCTGGCCGAACCCTGCGGCCCACAGGGCACGCCGCCCCCTGTCACTCAGCCCGGCCCTGTCCTGGTTAACCCCTCCAGTCTCGCCGAACAGATGCTGCAGCGCATGGAGCGGCAGGCCGCTGTTCTCGAGCGCGCCGCGACATCCATCCTCACCCGCCAGCCGGTTCACGCAGGCCAGTGATCTTGTTGCTTGGAAGCAACATGCTCTGCGCCACGTATTCATTCCGCCAACTGCTAAGTGGGCGAGACTCAACCAGATCTGCAGTACTGCATGACTCGGGTCACTTTTTTACTTGTGTGCCAACCGCCCTGACGTAAACTGTGCCCGCTTCCCCGAAAGAGCGAGGTTCGTCTTGTCTGTCATCCCGTGTGTCACCCTGCTGTTCGTCGCAGCAGCTTACTGGACCACTCCTCCTGCGCCGCCCGAAAACAGCCGGCCGGAACGTCCCCGATTTTCACGATCCAAGTCGCGCCTTAGGAGCCAGGAAGTGCCCCCGGACGATTCTATTTAGCCGCACTTGTCTACAGACTCCTTACGGACACGGCGTCAGCTTTCGACGAACGTCTTCAGGCGCTCCAAAGCCTCGTCCCACTTCGCTGTGACGAATTCAAGATACTCCCGCATCTCCTCAGCCGCCTCTGGCCGGTAGGAAAAGCGCCGCTCTCTGCCCGTCCTCGAGCAACGCACCAGCCCGGCGTTCTCCAGCACCCGCAGATGCTTCGTGACCGCCTGTCGAGAGATCCGCGCATCCGCCGCCGTCTCCGTCAGCTCCGATATCGAAAGATCGCTGCCGCGGCACAGCTTTGCCACCAGCGCTAAGCGCGTCTCGTCGCCTAGAGCCGCGAAAATCTTCGCCCTTCTCCGCCGCATCGCCGCCGCTCTACCCTCCGACATGAGCCTTGATGTTCTCCATCTGTATCGCCCAGCCCGCCTCATTGCGCAGAAATGCCTGTTCCCTGCGACTCGCCGGCACCTTGCTGAAGCCCGATTCCGTCAGAGTCAAGAGCGTTCCACTATCTGCAGGCTCGAGGCGGAACTCCACCAGCGTCGGCTCTTCCTTCGAGTAGTCCACCGACTGGTCTACAGCATACGGATGCCAGGTGAAGGAGAACACTCTCTCCGGCTCGACTTGCCGGACCACCACCTCCCAGCGCAGGTGTTCATACCCCGGATACGTCACACGCCCCGTTGCCACCTCTCCAGGCGCAAACGGTTTATCCGCCTTCACCCGAAACCACTGTCCAAACTCCTCGTGATCCGTGAGCGCCTTCCACACCCGGCTTACCGGCGCCTTCAGTTCAAGCCGCTTCTCGATTCTGTCATTCTTCATACGCAACCTCTAGGTTGCATACTATTCCAGCCTTCAGGAAACATGCAACAAATTGGTTGCCCGTTGCTCGTAGCACCGCTCTTGAGGATTATCCTGAAATCTCGAGGCCGTAAGGAGCGCACAGGTGAAAATCAGACTCGCAATTACATTCTTCTTTGCTGCCCTCTCGCTGTCTGCGCAGACCCCACCTGCGATCAAATCCGCTGAGGACTCGATCAGCGCCCAGGCCATTCGGGCCCACGTGCGCTTCCTCGCCGATGACCTGCTCGAAGGCCGCGGCCCCGGCGTGCGCGGCGGCGATCTCGCCGCTCAGTACATTGCCACCCAATTCGCCATCTACGGCCTCAAACCCGCCGGCGACAACGGCACCTACCTGCAGCAGGTCGAGTTCTTCGGCATGCGCATCAAGCGCGATTCCACAACTTTCGACCTCGTGCCCACCTCCGGCTCGCCCATGGTCCTACACTTCGGCACCGACTACACCGTCGCCAATCCGCGCCACACACCAGTAGTCGACATCGACGCTCCCATCGTCTTCGTCGGCTTCGGCGTCAACGCCCCCGATTTCAACTGGAACGACTACGCTGGCATCGGCGTGCGTGGCAAAGTCGTCCTCATCATCGTCGGCGACCCGCCCTCTACTGACCCCAATTTCTTCGCCGGCAAGGCCCTCACCTACTACGGCCGCTGGACCTACAAGTACGAGGAAGCCGCCCGCCGCGGAGCTATCGGAGCTCTCATCATTCATCGCACCGATCTCGCCAGCTACCCCTGGGCCGTCGTCCAGAACTCATGGTCCGGCGAAAAGACGTACTTAGCCAGCGATACCAACCCGCAGGTCGCCGCCTCAGCCTGGATCACGCACGAAGTCGCCGACGAACTCTTCGCCGCCTCGAACCGGCCCGGCACCGATGCCGAGATCGAGGCCGCCGGCAAACGCGGGTTCAAAGCCGTCGAACTCCCCGTCCGTCTCAAAGCCCACATCGAATCCACCGTACGCCCCTATAAATCCCCCAACGTTGTCGGCATCCTGCCCGGTGCGGCAACTCACCCCGATCAGGCCGTGCTCTACACCGCCCATTACGATCACCTCGGCATTGATCCCACCCTGAAAGGCGACCAGATCTTCAACGGCGCAGTCGACAACGCTACCGGCTGCGGCATTCTGCTGGAGTTGGCCCGCGCCTGGTCGACCATCAAGAATCCACCCCACTCCGTCATCTTCGCCGCCGTCACCGCAGAGGAGCAGGGCCTGCTCGGGTCGGAGTATCTCGGCCAGCATCCACCCATTCCTGCCGGTCAGATCGCGCTCGACCTCAACTACGACGCCATCCAGCCCTTCGGCGACCCGCTCTCCGTCACCCTTACTGGGGCCGAGCGCACCACCTTCTTCCCCATTGTCCAGAGAACCGCAAAAGCCTTCGACCTCCAGATCAACCCCGACGCCCACCCCGAGGCCGGGCTGTACTACCGATCCGACCACTTCTCGCTCGCGCGTGTCGGCATCCCATCCTTCTCCATCGACGAGGGTACCCTCTACCGAGGCCACGATGCTGCGTGGGGTGTTGCCAAAGACGACGATTACACCGCGCACCGTTACCACACGCCGCTGGACAACTACACTCCCGAGATGGACTTCACCGGCAACGCCAAGCTCGCGCGCTTCGGGATGACCCTCGGATGGCAGGCCCTCACAGCCCCCCGCTCCATCACCTGGCGCGCCAAAGACGAGTTCCTTTCCGCCCGCGAGAAGTCGCTTCCCACCAAATAGCCGCTCCGCGCCCGATCAGTTCGCGCGTTCCCCTCAGCCCACGAAATCCCCCCGGGCCAGTCGTTTTGTATGCTCCTGGTGGGCGCATAGCTTTGCGATCCCCATTCCTCAACACCCAAAGAGATGAGGTCACATGTTGGCACAGCGCGGAAACTCAAAGACGTACCTGCATTGGGCACTGATTCCCATCGTTCTGGTGACGCTTGCGAGTGGGTCCAAAGCGCAGGAACTCCCCGGACCGCGACTCTCCGACTACGTTGGCACCTACGCAGATGCGCCGGGTCATACGATTGAAATCGCAGACGGCGACGGACTGTTCGCGGTCGTGGATGAAGCCAAGTACCCACTTCGCTCCGATGGTATCGATCAGTTCTCCACTGTGACCGGGCAGCTGGTCACGTTCCCACGCAATGCAAACGGGACGGTGACCGGATACAGGCAGGACGGCAAGTTTCATCCTCGTGTGTCCGCCACCATCGCGCCCGAATCCGCCGCACTTGCCGAACCACGGCCCAAAAGGAGCGGTTCGCCAGAGCCATACCGCTACCGTCCACCTGCTGACCTGCACGACGGAATTGCAGTTGGAAATATTGCACAATCGGACCTCGGTGTCGTGACAGCGAACAAAATCGTAGACGCGATCCTCGCAGGCACCTACAAAGATGTGCACAGTGTTCTGCTGTACCAGCGCGGAAAGCTGGTTATGGAAGAGTACTTCTACGGCTACAGTGCGCAGCGTCCACACCAGCTGCGCTCTGCTACCAAGTCCGTCGTCAGCGCGCTGGCGGGAATAGCGATCGATGGAGGGGCGATCTCCGGAGTAGACGAGACAGTTTTACCGCAAATGCGCTACTCGAGCTATGAGAATCCCAATCCCGGAAAGGCCGCGATAACACTGCGCGACCTCCTCTCCATGAGTTCAGGACTGGACTGCAACGACCACAGCTCCACCTCTCCGGGACGTGAAACCGTACTGGATGACACGCCCGATTGGGTGAAGGCCACGCTCGATCTGCCGCTGATCAACGCTCCCGGCACCCAAGCCTACTATTGCTCAGGCGGCGTCGCAGTGGTTGGCA
>JAICMT010000306.1 GCA_025929125.1 Acidobacteriaceae bacterium
CCGAACGCCGCCCAAAACGCAGGCTGCCATGCTCGAGGCGATGCAGGAGCGAAGCTGCACAGTGCGCGGGCATATTTACGGCCTGCCCTCGCCGTTTTTTGTGTTGGCGACGCAGAACCCGATCGAGCTGGAGGGTACGTATCCGCTGCCCGAGGCGCAGTTGGACCGGTTCCTCTTCAATTCGGTGCTGGATTACCTGAGTGCCGCGGATGAAGTGAAGGTTGTCGACCTCACGACGGCGACGCGCGATCCGCAGATCCAGTCGGTGACTAATGGGGAAGAGATTCTCGAATTCCAGCAACTGGTGCGCATGGTGCCGATTGGCGAATCGCTGGCAAAGTATGTCGTGGACCTGGTGCGGGCGACCAGGCAGAAGAGCGAGAATGCGCCGGACTTCGTGAAGAAGTATGTGAACTACGGAGGAAGCATCCGGGCGGCGCAGTTCATCGTACTGGCGGCCAAGGCGCGTGCACTGAGCAGGAAGCGGTACCACGTGACCTACGAGGATATTGCCGCGCTGGCCACTCCGGTTCTACGCCACAGAATTCTACTTAACTTCCACGCCGAGTCGGAGCGGATCGATGCAGACGAGATTCTGACGCGGCTGATTGAGAAGCTGCCGCGGCCGAAGGAGTAGGGACGTACCTCGGTGTGAGTTGAAAGGTGAAGTATGTTGCAGCGGTTCTTAGATCCGGCGGTGTTGCAGGGGATCTCCAGTCTGGACCTGGTGGCGCGCACGGTAGTGGACGGTTTTGTAGCCGGTCTGCACCGGTCGCCGGACTTTGGCTTCAGTATGGAGTTTGCCGAGTACCGCGCGTACTCGCCGGGCGATGATCTGCGGCACGTGGACTGGAACCTGTTCGCGCGAACGGAGCGTTGTTATCTGAAACGCTATCGCGGCGATACCAATTCGCAGCTGACGGTACTGCTAGACGCCAGCAACTCCATGAAGTACGGCTCCGGCGCGGTGAGCAAGATGGACTATGCGCGGTATGTGGCCGCGTCACTCCTGTATCTGGCGATTCATAACCAGCACGATCCGGCGGGGCTGATCGTGTTTGACGACGAGGTGCGCAATTACATCCGGCCCTCCACGCGCTCGGGGCAGCTGTACCGGCTGCTTGCCGGCCTGGAGCAGGCCGAGCCGGCGGCACGGACGGACTTTGGCAAGCCCATGCAGTATTTCCAGCAATTTCTCAATCGTCGCGGGATCGTGCTGGTGATTTCGGATTTCTATGCTCAACCGGACGAAATTGTTCGGGCGGTCGAGCCGCTGCGATTTCACGGCAGCGATGTGGTGTTGTTCCACCTGCTCGACCCGAAGGAGATCTATCCCGATCTCAAAGGCCCTTCGATTCTGGTGGACCTGGAGACGGACGAGAAGCTCGAAGTAATTCCGGACTACGTGAAGACGGCCTACCGCGCCAAGATGGACCGCCATCTTGAGGACCTGCGCGATCGGACGCAGGCTGCCGGGATGAGTTATCACCTGCTGACCACAGACAAGCCGCTGGACCGAGCCCTGACCGAGTATCTGACGTTGCGGCAGTCCAAGGGCTCGCCGACACGGACGGGGGTGCGCTGACATGGGATTCCTGGCACCGTGGTTTCTGGCCGGGCTGGCGGCGCTGGGCCTGCCGGTTTACGTGCATCTGCTGCGGAAGCAGACAACCGTCCCGCGGCCGGTGAGCTCGCTGATGTTTTTCGAGCAGGGCACGCAGAGCTCCATTCGCCACCGGCGGTTGCGGTATTGGTTGTTGTTTGCTTTGCGCACGATGCTACTGCTTCTGCTGGCGCTCGCATTTGCGCAGCCGTTCTTCCGACATAAGACCGTGTTGGCCTCGGACAAGCTGCTGCTAGTTGCGGTGGACGACTCGTTCAGCATGAACGCGAAGGACGGCGGGACGGTGCGCCTGGATGAAGCGAAGCGGCAGGCGTTGGATCTGCTGGCACACAAGGCAGGCGGGCAGAAGGCACAGGTGATCGCGCTGGGCGGACAGATGCGAGTGCTGACCCAGCCGGTAGCGGATACGCGCGTGCTTCGCGCGGCCGTGGAGGGCATCACACCCGGTGAAGGGCACGGCAGCTTCGGCGAGCTTGGACGAGGAATGCGCGCCATGGCGGAGACGGTGCACACACCGATGGAGCTGGATCTGTTCAGTGATATGCAGGAATCGAACATGCCGGGGAACTTTGCCGACATGGTGATGCCCGGCAACGTTTCGCTCGTACTGCATCACATCGGTTCGGGCGCAGCTCCCAATTGGACGGTGGAGAGTGTGCAAGCTCCCGGGCAGCTGGTGGATACCAAGAAGGCGCGGGTGATCGCTGTCGTAGCCGGTCACGGTACTCCTGCGGCGTCCAGAACGGTCTCTCTGGTGGTGAACGGGAAAGTGCTGGCAACGAAGAAGGTCGACATTCCCGCAGACGGTCGCGCGACGGTTGCGTTCGATGGTCTGGACGTGCCCTACGGCGAGAGTAGATGCAGTGTACGGCTTGATGGCGGCGACGCCTTCCCTGGGGATGACGCGGAGAACTTCGCGGTCAAGCGGGCGGACCCGGAGCGGGTGCTGTTTGTGCATCAGTCGAGCGACAACCGATCGCCCCTGTACTTCGGCACGGCGCTGGGAGCGGCGGCTCAGGCTTCTTTTGTGCTGCAGACGATCACCCCCGAGCAGGCGACGGAGATCGATCCGACGAAGTACGCGTTTGTGGTGTTGTCGGATGTGCCGGCGGTCCCTTCGGTGCTGGAAAACGTCCTGATCCGAAATGTTGAGGCGGGCGGGAGTGTGCTGGTGGCTGAAGGCATGTCGGCCGCGCACCGTGAGCACGTTCCTGTGTTTGGAGGAGCGGTCGGCGATGGGCACTTCTATGCGCGGGGGGCAGGCGGGGCGGGATACGTGACTGCGGGTCCGATGGACTCCTCGCATCCGGCGCTGAAGGATGCCAACGGCTGGCAGGGGGTGAAGTTCTTTTATGCCTCGGCGGTGGATCCAGGCAGCGCACGGGTTGCAGCTCGGCTGGCGGATGGAACGCCCCTGCTGATGGACCGCCAGATGGGCGAGGGACATGTACTCCTTTTCGCCTCCGGGTTCGACAACGCCACCAATGATCTTCCACTGAACCCGGCCTTTGTGGCGTTTGTCGATGAAGTATCGCGCTATCTCGCCGGCGCAGAGCGGATGGGCGGCCCGAGAGCTGTGGATTCCTATGTGCAGTTGCGCAACCCGGTGAACGTGGCAGCGGCGAGCAAGACAAGTGTGGACGTAATTGCACCCGACGGCTCCAGGCCCCTCTCCTTGAAGGAGGCGGCGACTGCGCAGTCATTCCAGTTATCGCGG
>JAICMT010000107.1 GCA_025929125.1 Acidobacteriaceae bacterium
TCGGCGAAATGGAATCGTAGAACGCCAGGTGGGACGATCCCGTCAGGCGAGTCAATTCCGAGGTCAGCGCCGGAGAGGTCAGCGGTCCGGTGGCCAAAATCGTCAGCGTGTCGGCGTCATGCTCGTCCAGCTGCGTCACCTCTTCGCGATGCACCCGGATCAGCGGTTCGGCGGCGATTCTCTCCGCCACCCGGCGAGAGAACTCCACGCGGTCTACAGCCAGCGCATGCCCGGCCGGTACCGCTGAGGCATCGGCTTCCGCCAGCAGCGCTGAAGCCGCCCTGCGCATCTCCTGCTTCAGCAGCCACGGAGCCGTCTTCTCGGACTCCGACTTGAGCGAGTTGGAGCACACCAGCTCCGCAAAATCGGACGTGCTGTGCGCCTCCGTCGAGCGCGCCGGGCGCATCTCGTAGAGCTCCACTTCACAGCCGAGGCGTGCCGCCTGCAGGGCGGCCTCAGGCCCCGCCAGTCCACCGCCGATGACCCGGATTTTCTTCGCTGCCACGAGTTCGATTCTACGTGGCGTCCCTTTTCGCCGCGCCGGTCCGCAGTGTTTGTGCCGGATTGCCGGCGACCGTGACACCTGCCGCGACATCCCGCGTCACGACACTGCCTGCGCCAATGATTGCGCCGTCTCCTACCGTGATGCCTGGCAGCAGAATCGCACCACCGCCAATCCAAACGCCGCTCCCGATGCGCACCGGCCGGCCAAATTCGAGGCAAGCGCGCCGTCTCTCCATATCCCGTGGATGGTCCGCAGCGTAGATCTGCACCGCCGGCCCAATCTGCGTGAAGTCCCCAATGTGGATGGTCCCCACATCCAGCAGCACGCAGTTGAAGTTCAGAAATACCTTCTCCCCAACGAAGATGTTGAAGCCGTAATCGCAGTAGAACGGCGCCCGGATATCGGAGTCCCTGCCGATTTCGCCAAGCAGATCGCCCAAAAGGCGCTGATCATGGCTCGCGTTGTAGCGGCGCAGCAACTCGGCCGCACTACTTCGCGCCGCCGTTAATTCCGCGTCGTGGGGCGAATACAGTTCGCCCGCCGCCATCTTCCTGTACTCGCCCGAGTTTGGCCTAGTCATTCTGGAACCGAGTCCAAATCCTGGCCCGATCCTATCAGTGCTTCTCGCCCATAGCCGCCAGAGATTTCCATCCTTGACTTCTCGATCTGCGCTACACTCAAGCCACTCCCCGCACTCAGGCCCCGCAGCACGCAATTCAGCACGTCAGATCGGAGCCGCCATGTCCACTGCGACTACCCCGCTCGCCCGCCCGCAAACTTCGCGCTTTACTGCCAAGCACATTTTCTGGATCGCCATGGGCCTGGCAGGTCTCTCCGTGCTTTGGTCCAGCGAGTGGCCCATCATCACGCACCCGAGTGACCCCTACACGCGCAAGATCATCCTGGATCGCTTTCTGCTGATCCCGCATGCGCTCGCCGGCATCGCCGCTACCTTCCTGGGACCATTCCAGTTCTCAGCACGCTTCCGACAGCGGCATCTCGCGCTTCACCGGATGATGGGCAAAGTCTATGTGATTTCCATTCTGGTCGCAGCCCCTTCAGCGCTCATCCTCGGCCAGCGAGGATTCAGCTTCCCGATGAAGTTCATGGGAGCTCTCCAGCCCGTACTCTGGCTCGCCTGCACCGTGCTGGCGTTTATCACCGCGCGCAATCGCCAGATCACGGTTCATCGGCAATGGATGATCCGCTCCTACGCATTTACGCTGAACTTCATTTTCGCGCGCGTGCTCAACTTCATCCCCGCGTACTTCGCGATATCGGAAGTTGGCCTTGCGATGACCCTATCGCTTCTGACCGCCTCCTACTTCTTCGTTCCAGATGTCGTTTTCAACTGGCGCGAACTCACGCATCGGCGAGCTTGACCGCGCGACCGCCTCAGTGCTTCTTCATCGGAGCAGGCGGTGCAATCGGCAGCTCGGAACTGGCGATATCCATCACTGCCTTCCAGGAGCCATCAGCCTGCTTCCGATAGGTTGTCACATAGCTGCCGTGGTCGTTAATTGGCTTCTTCGTCTGCGAATCAGTCATCGTTACTGTGTAAGTGCCGCGCGTGTATCCCAGGTCTCCTGAGTTCGCCACCTCGATCTTGGAGGCTTCAAACCTCAGGTCAAGAGCTGGATCGCTCAACATACCCTGCACCATTTTCTGAACCTGGTCCTTTCCCGAAGCCGGGGCCGAACCGGGAATCATGAATACAGCGTTATCCGCATAGTGAGCCGCGACTTTGGCGGCGTCTTTGGAAGCATAGTCCTGGACCCACTGCTTCTCGCCGTCGCCAATCGCTTTGACATCAGCGTCGTGATTTCCTTCGGTATTCGCTGCTGGAGCCGCTGTCTGGTTGCAGGCGGTCAGTACTGCCGCCACGATTCCTGCTGCACACACTGCGTATATACGGTTCATCTTGAAAGCTCCTGTTCGGATCGAGATATGAAGCAGGGCCCATCAGGACAGCTGCACTGGCCTTCCATATCGAAGCGATCGGCAGGTAGGAGCTGTTCCCGCTGTAAGAAGCGGAACCCATACTGCCTGATGACGGCAGCTTTTACCAGCGAAATCAGTCGCCCACAGGCACGTTGGACAGGCCGCCCGCGCGTTGGCCACGCGCCGCGCTTGCCAGTTTCGGCAGCGCATCGCCTGAAACTCGCATGATCGTCCACTCCGTCAGGCCGACCGCTCCTACGGATTCGTAGAAGTCGATCGCCGGTTTGTTCCAGTCCAGCACCGCCCACTCCAGCCGCGGAGCGCCCTCCTTCACCGCAACCGCCGCCACACTCGAGAGCAGGGCCTTGCCCACGCCCTTACCACGCTGCTCCGGACGCACAAACAGGTCTTCCAGATATATGCCAGCGTGCCCGCGCCAGGTCGAATAGTTATAGAAGTACAGTGCAAAGCCCGCAATCGCGCCGTCCACCTCGGCCATGAGGCAATGGAACCGCTTTGGGTCCGTAAAGCCGTCACGCATCAGGTCGTCGGCGGTGGCCACCGCAGATTCGGGCTCGCGTTCGTAAGCTGCAAGCTCTCGGATCAGCGCGAGAATCTCTGGAATGTCCTCAGGAGTGGCGGGGCGAATCGTCAGCGGCATACTGCAAAAGTCTACACAGCCGCCCGTTATTTGCGCGCGTGATTGGAAGGCGCATCTGGATTGGCCGCCAGCCACTTGTCGAATGGAATCGAGAACGCGAACAGCTCCTGATTACCGTCTTTGGTCCGGATCATCTTGACATATAGCTCCGCATGTTCCAGCACCGGGTCATCCAGTTGCTTCACGTCGTAGATCAGGTATCCGGCCAGCGTCGAGTGCGGCGCGACCGTCGTTGTCTTGAAGCCGAAGTCCCTGTCGTCGTCCAGAATCTTCTTGTCCACCGGGTGATGCACCGTAATCGGAATCATCGGAATCTTGGTACCGCGCGCGTTTTTGATCGTGAACAGCCGCCGGTTGATGTCGTCCGGCGTCGCTGCCGGAAGCTTGTCATTTGCTGCGGAGATGAACTGCATTCGGGCCTCGTCCAGCGAGAGCGGGTGGTCCGAATCATTGGTGATAATCAGCCGGATTGGCAGCAGGCCGTGATCCTGATACTTGATCCGGAAAAACGAGCACTCCTTTGCATCCTCGCAGGGCTCTGCCGCGAGGGTCACATGCTCCTCCGGATGGGTCTCATGCGCCGCGTACTCGGTCGCTGGTTTGGCCTCGGGTGCGGATTTCTCTCCCGCCCACGCTGTGTTCACAGCCAGCGCCAGTGCAAAGCCTGCGGCAAGCGCGCGGGTGGCGTGTGGGATGCGGAGCGGTCGATTGCGCTGCGGGCTCATGCCGTCGTTGATTATCATCTTCGCTGATGCTGGCAGTAAAACAACCTCTGCCTCAACCGCGCTCGCCGGCGCGGCGGAGTGCCCGCTGATGGCACTGTACAGCATCGTGCTGGCCGCTATTTTTATCCTCGGCGCGCCGTACTGGCTGGTGCGTATGGCCGTGAGCGGCCGGTACCGCGCAGGCCTCCCGGAGCGGCTCGGCCGGGTGCCAATCCAGCTTCGCAAAGCCGCCGCCGGCCGGAAGGTCATCTGGCTGCACGCGGTCAGCGTCGGGGAGGTACTCGCCGCTACCCGGCTTGTCTCGGAACTTGAATCGGCACTCGACCCCGCTTGGCTCATTGTCATCTCTACGACTACGGCGACCGGTCAGGCGTTAGCACGCCAGCGCTTCGCCGCCTCCAACCCCGACCGAGTCTTCTATTACCCGCTGGACTTCGCCTTTTCGGTCCGAGCCTGGATTCGCGCGCTCCGGCCCAGGCTGGTCGTGCTCATGGAGAGCGAGCTCTGGCCGCGGATGATCGCCGAGTGCCGCCGAACCGGCACCCCCGTTGCTGTTGTCAACGCCCGCGTGAGCGACCGCTCCTTCGCAAGGGGGCTGAAGTTCCGCAGCCTTTGGAGCGGGCTCCTCGGCCGTCCCAACCTCTTTCTTGCGCAATCGGAGGAAGACGCCCGCCGCCTGATCGCCCTGGGTGCCAGGAAGGAGTCGGTCCGCGTCTCGGGAAACCTCAAGTACGACGTTCGCGCCCCCAGCCAGAGCTCTGCCTCCGAGCACATTCTCGCTCTTGCCGCCGGCCGGCCTATTCTGGTCGCCGGCAGTACCCACGGAGCGCTCCAGCAGGGGCGGCTCGGCGAAGAGCAGATGCTGCTCGAAGCCTGGCAGGCTATTCGTGCCCAGCAACCCACGCTCCTGGTCCTGGCTCCTCGTCACCCCCAGCGTTTCGCGGAGGTCGAATCCGTCATCGCAAAATCCGCATACCTCAAAGCGAGCACTTTCGCTCAATCCACTCCCGCAGTTCCGCCTGACATTGTCCTGCTTGACACTATCGGCGACCTTGCTTCCGTGTATCGCGTCGCCACCGTCGCTTTCGTCGGCGGCAGCCTGGTTCCTCGTGGCGGGCACAATCCGCTGGAGCCTGCTCAGTTCGCTGTACCCGTCCTGATGGGTCCCTCGTATGAAAATTTCCGCGACATCGTAGCGCGCCTGCGGGAGCAGCAGGGAATCGCCATCGTGCAAACCTCGGCCCAGCTCGGCCCAACTGTGGCGGACCTCCTCAGCTCCCCTGAAAAGCGCGCTGAGCTGGGCCGTGGCGGCCAGTCTGTCTTCGAGCAGCAGCAGGGAGCAACCGCACGCACCGTCGAAGCTCTGCTCGACCTTCTTCGCTCAAGCGAGCATCGTCCATGAGTGCTCGCCGCCCCTGGGCTCTGCCGCTGGTTCCGCTGTACTGGGCCGGGCTGCGCGCCAAGGACGGTCTACGTTCGGCGGGGGTCCTGCCCATCCGGCGGCTCGCCCGACCTGTGCTCTCCGTCGGCAGCCTCTCAGCGGGGGGAGCAGGGAAGACTCCTGCCGTGATTGCGCTGGCCCGGTTGCTTCAGGCCAACGGCCACGCGGCGGATGTTCTCTCGCGCGGCTACGGCAGCCAGTCCAACGGAGTTACGAGAATCGATCCCGCCGCCCCGGAAGCCGCTGCTCGGTTCGGCGATGAACCGGTCCTGATCGCTGACTCGGCTGGCGTGCCAGTGTGGGGCGGCGCCGACCGGTACGCCGCCGGTATTGCGGCAGAGCAGGCGTCTTCGCCCGGGCTTCATCTGCTCGACGACGGGTTCCAGCACCGCGCGCTGGCCCGTACCGTCGACCTTGTTCTCGTTACGGCCGAGGATCTCGCCGACTCGCTCCTGCCCGCCGGCAACCGCCGCGAGCCCCTTTCTGCGCTTGGTCGCGCGGACATCGTCGTGCTGCGCGAGGAAGAGAGTGCCGCAGTGGCCCCCGCGATCCGCCGGTATCTACGGCCGAGCACGCCCGTCTTCCTCCTCCGTCGCACCCTCCAGCTTTCCAGCGTGTCCAGCGCCGCTGTACTCGCCTTCTGCGGCATCGCTCGCCCGCAGGGGCTTCTTCAGATGCTGCCATCCTGCGGCCTTCGCGTCATTGACTCGGTCTCCTATCCCGACCACCATCGATACACGGTGCGGGAGTTGGACGGGCTCGTCCGGCGGCTCCAGTCCA
>JAICMT010000497.1 GCA_025929125.1 Acidobacteriaceae bacterium
AGCCGATCTCGCCGAAACCGTCTCCATGCAGGCCTCTCAGATCGCCACCCTCGATCAGACCAAAGTGGAGAGCAGCTCCAAATTTCCCGTCAAGGTGAGCGGCATTGCCTTGATGACCGCCTCCATCAACAGCACCGGTGTGGACTCGCCCATTGATCCCACCGCCGCCCTCGGAGGACCGGGCAATACGTCGCTCTCCCTGCGGCAAACCGTGCTTGGCCTCGATGCGGAAGGACCGCACCTTGCCGGCGCGCGCAGCTCGGCCGACCTCCGGGTCGACTTCTATGGCGCAGCTGCGGCTGGAAGCTACGGCTCCGCCGGTGGCTTGCTGCGATTCAGAACAGCGCATGCAGCTTTAGATTGGCAGCACCTGCAGCTGTTCTTCTCCTTCGACCGCACGCTGCTCAACCCAAACACTCCATCCTCCCTGGTGCAGATGGCCGAGCCCGGCCTCTCCTGGTCCGGCAATCTCTGGACCTGGATGCCGCAGCTGGGTGCAAGCGCGCGCTTCGGGCAGCATCATTCCCTTGTATTGCAGGGCGCGTGGGTCTCGCCGCCGGATGCGCCGTATCCCGCAATTCCCTACACCAGCAGCCGCAGTTTGCTCGCGACCCTCACTGAGGCGAGCCGCAGCCTCGGCGCGGAGGGCCGGATTGGCTTTGAGAGCGGCGATCCCGCACGCGGCCTGCGTGTCGGCGTCGGCGGCTATTTTGCCCCGCACACCTTGCCCAACGTAGGCGGTTTCGACTCCTGGGCGGCCACGATGGACGTTCGCGTCCCCCTGGGCACCCACGCCGACTTCACGGCGAACGCGTATCGCGGCGCCGGACTCGGTGGCCTCGGAGGCGGCGGCTACAAAGATTTCGTCACCGACACCGAGGGCACGCAGGTCTACCTCCGTGCTCCGGAAGACACAGGCGGCTGGACCCAGCTCGCGCTGCACCTCCGCCCCACGCTGGACTGGAATAACAGCTTTGGCATGGACAACGTCTTCGGCCATGATCTGCGGGCCTATGCGCCGAGTCGATCCGGCTACGGCAGTATCGCCCGAAACCGCACCGTGAGCAGCAATCTCATCTGGTCCCCACGGCCCTACCTTCCCTTTTCGTTTGAATATCGTCGCATCTACACGGCCCCGGTCATCGGCCCCTTATGGAACACAAACGTCTTTGCCTTTGCCGCGGGGTATCGGTTTTGAGAATTCGTTTTGTCCTCGCGCCCTCGGTAATCGCGCTCGCCGTTTGCACCGCAGCAGCATCCGCGCCCGGTCAGGTCTCCGTTACTGCTTCCGTCGTGCGGCAGTCCAACGCAAAGACGAAGCGTGAGGCCCGGCCTCTCCCACCGGCCGTGCTCTGGCTGGTTCCCTTGCAGCATCAGACGTTATCGACTCCCGAACCCGCGCATGGCCCCTACGTACTCAGGCAGAAGAACCGCACGTTCGAACCCCACGTCCTGGTCGTCCCGGTCGGAACTCCAGTCAGCTTTCCCAACTCCGACCCCTTCTTCCACAACGTCTTCTCGCTCTATAACGGCAAGCGCTTCGATCTCGGACTCTACGAAAAAGGCGCCAGCCGTCAGGTCGTCTTCAGCCGTGAAGGCGTCTCCTACATCTTCTGCAACATTCATCCGGAGATGAGCGCAGTCGTGATCGCACTCAGGACACCGTGGTGGGCACGGGCCGATGAATCCGGCGCGCTGGCAATCAACAATGTGCCGCCCGGAGAGTACGAAGCGCACCTCTGGGTGGAAGGCGTCGATCCCCACCAGCTGGACGCATGG
>JAICMT010000498.1 GCA_025929125.1 Acidobacteriaceae bacterium
AACGGCTGCAGGTCCAGCATCGGACAGCAAGAAGCGGAACGCGCTCGGCAAGGGCCTGGAATCGCTGCTGGGCCCACGTCCCGGCGTCTCCATCAGCGCAGCGGCCGCTCCGGCTCCGCCCAGCGCGCCGGCCGAGCCTGCCGGGCGGCCGCTCGAAATCCCGCTCGACCAGATCGAGCGCAATCCCTACCAGACGCGCTCGGCCGTTGACGAGGAGAAGCTGAACGAGCTGGCGCAGTCCATCCGGTCGAGCGGCGTGGTGCAGCCCATCGTCGTGCGTGAGGCGGGCGAAGGTAAATATCAACTCATCATGGGCGAGCGGCGCTGGCGCGCGTCGCAGATCGCCGGCAAGACTACGGTCCCGGCCATCATCCGCCATGTTTCGAACGAGCAGGCGATGGAGATGACCATCATCGAGAACCTGCAGCGGACGGACCTGAATCCCATGGAGCAGGCGCGCGCCTACGCCCGGCTGAGCCGCGAGTTCAGCCTCACACAGGAGCAGATGGCCGAGCGCACCGGCAAGGATCGGGCGAGCGTCACAAACTTTTTGCGCCTGCTGAAGCTGCCGCAGCCCGCGCAGCAGATGGTGGAAGCCGGTGAGCTGACCTTCGGGCATGCGCGGGCGCTGCTGGCGCTGAGCTCCGAGCCGGAGATCCTGGAGATCGCAGCGAGGATCGTGGCCGAGAGCCTGTCGGTGCGTCAGACCGAGAACATCATCAAGAATCTGCTGAACCCGGAGCAGCGGCCGCCGAGGCCGGAGAAGGTGAAGGAGCCGCTTGACCCCAATGTGCGCGAGGCGCGCGATCTGATCCAGCGGCGGCTTGGGCTGCGCGTGCACGTCGAGGACAAGCACGGCAAAGGCCGCGTCATCATTGAATACGCCAACGTGGACGACTTCGACCAGATCCTTCGTGCGCTGGGCGATTAGGCGTCCGGCCCGGCGAATCCATCGCGTTGGAAAAAGCTATTTGTAACTGATTGGGAGCGGGAAGGCTTCAGGAAAGAGAACGAAATTGGGCAATTTGCAACACATTACGTTACATATGCTGCGGATTCTCCGTGCGAGGGGCCGATGAGCCGCGCTCCGTTCGACTTTCGGGCGCGATTCTGGATCTTTGCGCTTATCTACACGATTGGGTTTGTGGCGCCGTGGAACTGGGCGCTCCATCTGGACGGGCGGGGTCCGGACGCCTCCACGTGGGGCCTGCTCGCGATGAGTCTCGCCAAGGCAAGCGCAATTACGGTCGGCGCTGCGTTCAACATTGTGCTGGCGGTGGGAACGGCGTGCGCCTTTGCGGGCGCGTGGCTGCGGACCTGGGGCTCGGCCTATCTGGGCGCGGACGCAATGCTCGATCCCGACCTACGCGGCAGCACTGTGGTGTCCGACGGGCCCTACCGCTATCTGCGGAACCCGCTTTACCTGGGCACGATGGGCAACACGCTAGCGCTCGCGATGCTGATGAAGACCAGCGGCGCGGTGTTTACCATCCTCGCTGTGGTGCTGTTTCAGGCACGTCTCATACTGCTGGAGGAGTCGTTCCTGACCCAGCGGCTCGGCGCTGCGTATGCCGAGTACTGCCGGCGCGTGCCGCGAATCCTTCCCGCGCTGCGTCCCCGCGTGCCTGCAAGTGGTGCGCATGCCCGCTGGCTGGAAGCAGTGCTGGCGGAGATCTACCAGTGGGGCGTCGCCGTTTCGTTTGCAGCGATTGGTTGGAGGTACAACGCAGGGCGGATGCTGCAGTGCGTGCTGGTCTCGCTGGGCGTATCTCTGGTGGT
>JAICMT010000334.1 GCA_025929125.1 Acidobacteriaceae bacterium
GAGGAAGACTTCAGCCAGTCCGAAGATCTCGCGGCCAGCCATCCGGAAAAATTGCGCGAGTTGCAAGAGCGCTTTCTTGTGGAAGCGGGACGATATCACGTGCTCCCACTCGACGACCGGTTCGCGGAGCGAATGGACAGCACGTTGCGCCCGAGCTTTTTTGCCGGCCGCAACCAGATCACGCTCTTTCCAGGGATGGGGGGCCTGCCGGAAGGAAGCGCCCCCAGGACCATCAACATCGATCACGCTGTTGACGTCATTGCCGAAATCCCGCGGGAGGGAGCAGAAGGGGTCCTTGTCTGCATCGGAGGAGACACCGCCGGCTGGAGCCTTTTCGTCCTGGACGACCGACTTCGCTATCACTACAACTGGTTTACGCTGGAGCGCTACGATGTCGTCGCCGATTCACCGCTGCCCCGCGGACGGGTAGTATTCCGTATGGAGTTCCGGTGCGAAACCCCAGAGACGCCGGGCGGACCTGCGCTTGTGCGCCTGTTTTACGATGGTCACTTTGTGGGTCAGGGCCGAATCGGTAAGCAGGTGCCGGGGCGGTTTGGATTTGAGAGCCTGGATGTTGGCGAGGACACGCGGTCGCCGGTGTACCCCGGTTACCGCGAACGGCTCCCGTTCCGCTTCACCGGTCACATCGAACGTGTTGAACTCCATTTCGGCCAATCAGCAGAGTGGACCCATGAGGAACTGATCACGCGGCATTTGCAGGACTACTGATCGGTCCAGGGCAGGTCGGATGAGAGCAGGCCTCGCACAAGCGGGCAGTATCGCCATCACCATTTTCGCGGTGAGCAGCATGCTGTCGGTCGGACTGGCTTACCGTATCGGTCTGATCATCGGTCCACTACGAGAAGCTCGCGCCGTGTTCCGTGCCTTGATCGCGAACTTCGTTCTCGTTCCACTGCTCGCCGTTGGAATTGAGCGAGTGATTCCCCTGAACCCAGCCCTGGCGCTCGGACTGTTTCTGCTCGCCGGGTCGGCTGGAGCGCCGTTCCTCATAAAGCTGGCGAGCGCTGCAAGAAGGGATCTCGCGCTCAGCGCCGCGCTCCTGCTGCTCTTAGTGCCAGTTACGGTCTTCTTCCTCCCGTTCTACGTGCCGTTGGCTATGGCCCATCCTTCTCTGCGCGGTCTCTCCTATGTCCCCTCGAGTGTTTTCGCGATCGGCCTGCCGCTCCTCTCCACGTTGGTCGTTCCCATCGTGGTGGGTCTGGTTGTGAAAGCGCTCGCCCCGGGCTGGGCCGCGCGGCTGGTCCCGATCGGCGGCAAGCTGGCGACTATGGCGCTCGTGGTGGTGGTTCTCTCCACCTTCGGCGCGAATTTTCAGGACCTGATCAGGATAATGAGGGGTGGCGCGATACCGGCTGCGGTCCTGCTCATCGCGGGAGCTTTTGCCACGGGATTTCTGCTCAGCCGTCCTGAACGCAGCGCCGTGCTCGGGCTCGGAACAGCACAGCGAAATGTTGCGGGAGCCATGGTGATCGCGTCCAGAGACTTCAATGATCCGGACATCCTGGTGATGGTCACAGCTTCCGTTCTGGCCGGCCTGCTCCTGCTCTTCGCGATCGCGTGGCTCCTGAGCAGGCGCGCGCCGCACGTCGGAGTTCCCACTCCGGAAGTCACCCCAGCACCAGCGACATTCGAGGTGGAAGAGCGCCCATCCAGGGCTGCGTAGAAGCTGGATCGAATAGATGTGCCGAGCTAAAGAGAGGCGCGGCGAGTGTGTCAGCCGGACTCCTCACGATCGATGTTGTCCGCTTCTTCCGGATGGAGCTTTTTGGGATCGAGCAGCAATAAAACCAAAAGGGTTGTTCCCGAAAGCACAATAGCGAGCGCGAAAAGCTGGTACGAGGCCGCAATCCCTATGGCGACAGTCACCCAGAGGCTGACTGCCGTCGCGAGTCCGTGGATTTTGACGCGCCCCTTTATGATCGCGCCCGCGCCGATGAACCCCATCCCGCTCACCAATCCTTGAAACACACGCGCCTGTGCGTCGGCGTTATTGTGGAACGCAAACTGGCCTATCTGGAGATAAGCGCAGGCGCCCATGGCCAACAGAGGGTAGGTGCGTAGCCCCGGTTTGGCTGGATCCCCTCGCTCCCATCCAATTGGCAGACCCAGGGCGAATGCCACTGCAAGGCTCAACAGCATTCGTGGAAATTCCTCCCACCCGGTCATGATTTCCCCGCGTTAAGCGCAACAACGTGCACGAGATGGAAACAATCCGAACCAGCCCCATTTGTGGCCTAAACGTCCGAAGTGATGTGGAAGTCGAGTGGTGGCCATGATCTCTCCTTTTTTAATACGTGAACCGACCCCGTTGACTTGTACTGAGATGCCTCGGCGCTAACAGGGGCAAGGCCTCCTGGGAGGCATTTCGGAACGGATTTAAAAACTCTTGGCTGCATCAGCCGTGCCAAGGTGGCCGACCTGGCTGCTCATTGAGCCACACCAGATCACAGTAGGGTAGTGTTGCAAGCTCGCCTGCTTACCCCGAAGTTGGTAACAAAGCAGCAACGATCCTAGTCAGTAATCTGCTGCGCACAATGAAATGCAAATCTTTTCTTAGGCAAGCATCTGGTGAAGATGCCAGTGGTACACGCAATCGACCACCAGAGATACGCGGACATGGCAAGGAGAAAAGTGGAGATCTCAGTTGGGTACTGGCTTGATTTCGTCACCCACTCTCAACAAAGCTCCGGCGTAGGGAATCACCCGAAGGTCGGCCCCGTTTATGTTGAGTCACAGAACATCCACTACAAACTTTTTCTTTTTGAGCCGTACCAAGGGTCGACCTCGATCAGGTACTTTCTTTCCTTTTCTGTTTGCGAGTTCAACAACCTTATTCGCAAGATCATTTGGCGAATTGGCCGGGACTTCCAGCCAGGAGTCGGCTTCTGCCAGAACCGGACCCGCATCCGCGGTGAACAATTCCAAAATCTGGGCTGAGCAACAGTTGTAGCGAAGCATGTCAAAGAAGTGGCGCTTGATATTGGAGGCTTCGATCTGGCCAATCACGGCAATGTCGAATGCGTTTTCCCTGCATGCGGCCACCATTTCCTTATCATCCATGGCAGTTATAACCGTATGCCCCGCCTTCTCAAGAATAAGC